>NZ_JBHWZP010000076.1:0-33677 GCF_042728395.1 Streptomyces sp. NPDC060205 | reverse complement strand
CCGGCCATCGGCCGGGGGGGGGTGGTCGGGCGCTTCTGGGGCTGGGGGTGGGTTGGGGGGGGGCCGGCCCGCTGTCCGGGGGGGGGGCCGGGCCGCCCTGTGGGGTCCCTGCCCCCCCCCCCGGCCCGGACCGGATCAGCCCGTGTACAGGGCCGCGTGCAGGGTGCGTACGGCAAGGGAGATGGCGGCGTCGGCGGCGTGGGTCTCGCGCAGGGCGTTGAGCATCACGAAGTCGTGGATGACACCCTGGAAGCGGACCGCGGTGACGGCCACGCCGGCCGCGCGCAGCTTGTTGGCGTACGCCTCGCCCTCGTCGCGCAGGACATCGGCCTCACCCGTGATGACCAGGGCCGTCGGCAGGCCCGTGAGCTGCTCCGTGGTGGCGCGCAGCGGGGAGGCGGTGATCTGGGCGCGCTCGGCCTCGTCGGTCGTGTACTGGTCCCAGAACCACTGCATACCGTCACGGCGCAGGAAGTAGCCGGTGGCGAACTGGTGGTACGAGTTGGTGTCGAAGCTCGCGTCGGTCACCGGGTAGAACAGCACCTGCTGGAGCAGCGGGACTCCGCCGCGCTCCTTCGCCATGAGGGTGAGGGCGGCGGCCATGTTGCCGCCGACCGAGTCACCGGCCACCGCGATCCGGGTGGCGTCCAGGTCCTTGGTCGCGCCCTGCTCCACGACCCAGCGCGCCACGGTCCAGTTCTGCTCGATGGCGACGGGGTAGCGCGCCTCGGGCGAGAGGTCGTACTCGGGGAAGACGACCGCGGCGTTCGCGCCGACGGCCAGCTCGCGCACCAGGCGGTCGTGGGTGTGGGCGTTGCCGAAGACCCAGCCGGCGCCGTGGATGTAGACGATGACCGGCAGGGGGCCGGTGGCGCCGGCGGGCTTGACGATGCGCGCCCGGACGGTGCCCGTGGGGCCGCCCGACACCGTGATCCACTCCTCGTCGATCGCCGGCTTGGCGATCTCGCCGGACTGCACCTCGTCGACGGCCTTGCGGCCGTCCGCGGGGGCGAGGTCGAAGAGGTAGGGCGGGTTGGCGGTGGCCTCG
This sequence comes from Streptomyces sp. NPDC060205, assembly GCF_042728395.1. Lineage (NCBI taxonomy): Bacteria > Bacillati > Actinomycetota > Actinomycetes > Kitasatosporales > Streptomycetaceae > Streptomyces > Streptomyces sp. NPDC060205. The sequence continues at coordinate 32,629 of NZ_JBHWZP010000076.1, read as the reverse complement.
GCGAAGACCTGGGCGGCGGGTTCGAGCACCGGCTCGACGGGCGTGAAGGCTTCGGACATGTGCATCTCCTGGGACTGCGTGGGCACCCCGATCGATGCCCTTGGGGCCACCGTAGAAGTGCTCTGCGCCGGGAAGTTGTCCCCGAGTGCACTCCCGTCGCCCCCGGAGTGCGGACGCGGACGCGCGCGCTGTGAAACCGGCGCCGGTGCGCTGTGGGGTTGGCGCCGGTGCGGTGCGAGGCCGGCGCCGGTGCGCTGTGGGGGCGGTGCCGGTGCGCGCACGGGACACCCCGCGCCCCGGTCCGGTCCTAGCGTGGCGGCTCGGCGGGTGACACCCCCGCCCGGACCGGACCCACTGGGGAGCACCATGAACGCCACCACCACCGACTCCCCCTGGGCGCCGCTCGCGGCTCGTGTCTTCCGGGCGCTGTGGATCGCCCAGCTGGTCTCCAACATCGGCACCTGGATGCAGACGGTGGGCGCCCAGTGGCTCCTCGTCGGGGACAGCGCCGCGCTGATGACGCTGGTGCAGACGGCCGCCAGCCTGCCCGTCGTGCTGCTGGCGCTGCCCTCCGGGGTGATAGCCGACCGGTTCGACCGGCGTACGGTGCTGGTGACCGCGCAGTTCGCGATGCTGGCGGTGTCCGGGGCGCTGGCCGTACTCGCCTTCCTGGACGCCCTGTCGCCGACGGTCCTGCTGCTCCTGACGTTCCTGCTGGGCTGCGGCACCGCGCTGATGGGCCCGGCCTGGCAGGCGATCCAGCCCGAACTGGTGGAGCGGGAGCGGCTGGGTCAGGCGGCGGCGCTCGGCGCGGTGAACATGAACCTCGCCCGTGCCGTCGGACCGGCCCTCGGCGGGGCGGTGGTCGCGGCGGCGGGCGCGGGCTGGGTCTTCGCCTTCAACGCCGCGTCCTACCTCGGCATCGCGACCGTCCTGCTGCTCTGGCGGCGCCCCGCCACGACGACCGCAGCGCCCGCCACGAGCGAAGGGCTGCTGGCCGCCCTGTACGCCGGCCGCCGCTATGTCCGGAACGCACCCGGCATCCGCCGCGTCCTGCTGCGCACGCTCCTGTTCATCCCCGGCGGCGCCGCCCTGTGGGCCCTGCTGCCGCTGACCGCGAGCCGTTCGCTCGGCCTCGGCTCCGGCGGCTACGGACTGCTCCTCGCGGCCGTGGGCGTCGGAGCGGTCGGCGGGGCCTTCCTGCTGCCCCGCGCCCATCGTCTGCTGGGCGCCAACGGCACCCTCACGGCCGGCGCCCTGATGTTCGCCGGGGTGCTCGCGGTGCTGGCCACCGTCCGCACCCCGTGGCTGGTCGCGCTCGCCCTGCTGCCCGCGGGCCTCGCCTGGATCGCCGTCCTGTCCACGCTCAACGCTGCCGTGCAGACGCGGCTCCCCGGCTGGGTCAGGGCCCGCGGTCTCTCCGTGTACCTCCTGGTCTTCCAGGGCGGGCAGGCGCTGGCCGCTCCCCTGTGGGGCACGGTCGCCGACCTGCTGGGGCTGAGCGCCTGTCTGCTGATCGCCGGCGCCGCGATGCTGCTGAGCGCGGCCAGCGTACGGCGGTGGCCGCTGCGTGACGCCGAAGGCATCGATCCCGCGCCGTCCGACCACTGGCCGGCGCCTCCCCTGGTGTTCGCGCCCGGGGAGGCGGACGGCCCGACGGGCCCGGTACTGGTCTCCGTCGTCTACCGGGTCGAGGCGGCGAACCGGGCCGAGTTCACGGACCGGATGCACCGCGTGGCCCGCTCCCGGCGCCGTACCGGAGCCCTGTCCTGGGGCCTCTACCAGGACGGCCACGCCCCGGAGCGGTTCATCGAGAACTACCTGGTCTCCTCCTGGGCCGAGCACCTGGACCAGCACCACGTCCGGCTGACGGCCACCGACCGCCGGTTCGAGGAGGAGGCCCGGGCGCTGGTCACCCCGGGCAGCACGCCCGAGGTGACCCACGCCTTCGACACCTCGGCGGGACCGCCGGTACCGCCCGCGTCCCCGAGCGCGGGAAGCAACGACGGGAAGGTCAAAAGCCCTCGGATTCCGGGATGACGTGCATCGCGGCCTCCTCCGCCGAGGCCCCGGCCCCGTCCAGGCCGCGGTCGGAGGCGAACAGGTCGGACTCGGTCACCTCGTGCGTGCCCTCGTCCGGCGCAAGGAGGCGGCCGGCACGGAGGTCGCCCACCTCGTCGTCGAGGAGTTCGCCGTCCGTGTCCGAGGAGTCGCCGAGGTCGTCGCCCTCCGGGACGCCGATGTCCGGCACCTCCTCGGCCAGACGCTCGTCGAGGGTCTCCCCGCGCTGCGCCTCCGCCGCCGTCACCCCCGTGTGCTCCACGGCCCAGGGCCGCTCCGGCGGCGAATAGCCCTCGTCGAGGGCTTCCGTGCCGGCCCGGTAGTCGAGCGTGTCCGAGGCGTCCAGCACGCCCGCGTCGTCCTGCACCTCCGACCCGTCCGGCTGGTAGACCTCGTCACCCATCGTCTCGTCCGTCATGTGCGCTCCATCGTTGTCGGGGTCGTTCGGTTCGATCCGGCCGTCGACCGGAAAGGGTAGAGGTCATACGTGCGGTCGTACGCGCAGCCGTACGTGTACTCGCAGTCGGGTCGCGCTCGGGGGTGGACCCACAGGTAGTCGTCCGCAGCGCCGGTGTCAGGAGTGCCGGTCCGCCCGGACCACGCCCGCCGCCCTGCGCCACTGCGCCGGTGACATCCCGTACGTCTCGCGGAACGCCCGGCTGAAGTGGGAAGGGCTGGTGAAGCCCCAGCGGGCGGCCACCTCGGCCACGGGACGGTGGGCCGTCGCGGGGTGGACGAGTTCCTCGTGCGCCGCTTCCAGCCGCCGGGTACGCACCCAGGCGCCCACGGTGGTGTCGTGCCGCCGGAAGAGCTGGTGCAGATAGCGCAGCGAGATGCCGTGCTGGTCGGCGATGGTCTGCGGGCCGAGCCCGGGTTCGCCCAGCCGGGCACGGACGGACTCGGTGATCCGTTCCCACAGGTCCGCCGGACCGGGCGGCCGGCCGGCCTGTTCGAGAGCCACGGTCGCCAGGATGTCCACGACGGTACGGGCGAGTTGCTCACGCCGGTCCGGTGCGGCCCGCGCGACCTCGTCGACGAGTCCGTCGAGCAGGGGCAGCAGCAGACCGGCCGCGCCCTCCGCGCGCTCGTCGACCACCGTGGCCGTCAGGGCGTGCAGTTGCCGTTCCTCCAGGCGCAGCAGGGCCCGCGGGACCATGAGGATCCGTGCCCGCTGCCGCTCGGGGAGCACGATCCGAAAGGGCCGCCGGGCGTCGAGGAAGGCCAGGTCGCCGGGGCGCAGTTCGGCGGTGCGGCCGTCCTGGAGCAGCCGGGCGGTGCCCTCCAGCTGGCGGCGGACCAGGAGGTGGGTCCGTGGGTCGGCGGCCACCGAACGGGCCCCGCGCAGCACGGTGCCGGGGCCGAACTCCTGGGTGGCGATCTGGAGTACGCCGAGTCGATCGGCGGTCAGTTCGCCGTCCCACGGACGGTCCTGCTCCACGGTGACCTCGACGTCCACGAAAATCCGCGAGAGGGCGCGCTGCCAGGAGGGAAGACGGTCGCCGGGCACCATGTCCCGGGTGGAGCAGGACGCCCACGGCGCGTGGCCGGTCAGCATGACACCGTTCCTGCCCATACCCGGTCCCGCCAGTCCGTCGGGGACAGCCCGAAGGCGTTACGGAAGGCCTTGCCGAGCCCGGCGGGGCCGCTGAACCCCCAGCGGCGGGCGACCTGGCCCAGGCTGACGGAGCCCGGCGGCCGGGCGGCGAGCTCCTTGCGGCACTCCTGCAGTCGCTGTTCGCGGATCCACCGGCACACGGTGCTGTCCTCGGCCTCGAACAGCCGGTGCAGACGGCGGACCGAGATGCCGTGCGCCCCGGCGATGACGGACGGGGTCAGCCCGGGATCCGACAGATGCCAGCGGATGTACGTGCGGACTCGCAGCAGCAGCACGCCGTCGGCGCCCGGCAGTTCGGCGGGATCCGCTCCCAGCTGGTCCGCGGCGGTCGCCGCCATCAGGTCGATGACGCTCTCGGCCAGCCGGTCGGCCGTCGGGGTCGCGTACGACGCCGAGGTGTCCGCCAGCCGGTCCAGCATCGGCGCGAGCAGGGCGGGCAGGCCACCGCTGGGACGTACCGAGCGGCCGGTGAGCTGCCGCAGGCCGCCGTCGGGGAGCTGCAGCAACGCGCGCGGAACCGCGAAGATCTTCATCCGGAAGCGTTCCGGGAAGACGGTGTGAAAAGGGCGGACGGTCTCGAAGAACCCGATGTCCCCGGTCCGCAGTTCGGTGGTGCGGCCGTCCTGTTCGACCTGGGCCCGGCCGGCGCCCTGAACGGCCACGAAGACCTGCCGTCCGTCGCCGCGGGCGATGGAACGCGGTGTGCGGTGTACACGACCGGGGTCGCACTCCACCGTGGTGATCTGCATGTTTCCCAGGTGGTCCGTCCGCAGGGCGGCGTCGTAGGACCGCCCTTGGGCGCTGATGTCCATTCCCACCAGGGTGTCGAGGACGGCGTCGTGCCAGTAGTCCAGGCTCTCGCTCGGCGCGACCGAGCGGGTGGTCAGCACGGTGCTCCGCCCGCTCGCCGGTGGGGCCGGGTGCGGACGTCTCTCCTCGTGGGAGTCGATCGCGGTTGGCATACCGCCAGCATGGCGCGGCGGTACCGGTCCACGCATCAGTCGGCCGACTGCTCCTGGGCCGTCTCCGTACCGACTACGTCGAACGCGTGCGCAAGAAGGCGGATCCGGTCAGGATGGCCGCCCGGGTGGGCTCGCTGTCGGCCAGCGCGTGCAGCGCCACGAAGTCGTGGATCGTCCCGAGGAACCGCACGGACGCCGCCTCGACCCCGGCCTCGGACAGCCGGCGCGCGTACTGCTCGCCCTCGTCGCGGGCCACGTCGGCCTCGGCGGTGACGACCAGGGCGGGCGGCAGCCCCGCCAGTTCCTCCGTGCGGGCCCGCAGCGGTGCGGCGGTGGATTCGCTCCGCCGGGCGGGGTCGGCGACGTACCGGGCCCAGTAGGCGCGCAGCGCCTGGCGTGTGAGGAGGTAGCCGGTGGCGAACTGCCGTTGTGAAGCGCTGTCGCAGCGGGCGTCGGTGAGCGGGTAGTAGAGCAGTTGCGCGCCGATCCGCGGGCCGTCGCGGTGCTTCGCCAGCATGGTCACGGCGGCCGCCAGCGTGGCCCCGGCGCAGTCCCCCGCCACCGCCAGCCGGGCAGGGTCCAGGGCGAGTTCGTCGGCTCGGGAGACCGCCCAGGTCAGCAGGGAGTAGCACTCCTCCAGGGCCACCGGGTAGCGGGCCTCGGGGGCGCGGCTGTACTCCGGGACCACGGCGCACATGCCCGCGCCGGTGACGAGTTCGCTGATGAGCCGGGCGTGGGTCTGTGCGTCGCCGAGCGCCCAACGGCCCCCGTGCAGATACAGGAGGGCCGGCAGCGGGCCGGGCACCCCGGCCGGGCGGACGGTCCAGAAGCCGAGCAGTCCGGACGGACCGACCGGCGCCACGCGGAAGACCGCGTCCACGTCGAAGTCCTCGAACCGCTCGGGCTGGGTCTCCCGCAGGGCGCGCCGCGCCGTGTCCGGGCCGAGGTCGTCGAGGGTGGGCGGGGTGGCGGAGGCGGTGATCAAGCGCTGCACCACGTGGTCGAGAGTGACCGCCGCACCCGGTTCTCCGGGTCTCATGGGCTCTCCTCCGACCGTTCTGTCGGCGCTCTCACCGGCCTTGTACCAGGTCACGGAGCTGGTGACGGCTGCTGACGCCGAGCTTGGGATACACGTTGTACAGATGCGAGCCTACGGTGCGCGGCGAGAGGAAGAGCCGCTCACCGATCTCACGGTTCGACAGACCGCTCGCGGCGAACTGGACGATCTGCCGCTGTTGAGCCGTCAGCCCTTCCAGGGGGCCCGCGCTCGTGGGGGTGGGCGCGGCGCCGCTGGCGCGCAGTTCGATGCGGGCGGCGTTCGCGAGGGCGCCGGCGCCGAGGCGTTCGGCCGTCTCCAGGACCGTGGTCAGCTGTCGGCGTGCCTCCAGGGTCCGGCGCCGACGGCGCAGCCGGATGGCGTAGTCGAGGCGGACGTGCCCGCGCTCCCACGGCCACCGTCCGGCTCCGTGATTGACGAGCGCGAGCTGGAAGTGCTCCTCGGCCTCGCTCTCCGGGCCGACCATGGCGGCGGCGTGGTGCATGAGCAGCGTCATCCTGGTGCTCGGGCGTTCCCCCTGCTCCGCACGGACCCGTTCCAGGATCGGCAGCGCCTCGGCGGACCGGCCGGTGCGCTGGGCGGCGACCGCGAGTTCGGCGATGCTCCGCGCGGACAGATGGGGGTGCACGGGCGCCCCGTCGGCGGTGAACAGTTCACGCAGGTGCTGCCAGGCGTCCTCTCCGTCCCCTTGGGAGAGGGCGGCGAGTCCGCGGGCGCGCAGCAGGCGGGCGTGCGTGGCCCGGTTCTCGTCCAGGCAGACAGCACGCCAGACGGCGGGGGTGAGCCGGGGCGCCTCCGTGAGGGTTCCGCGCAGCGCGCGGACGGTGAGTGCCTGTGCCTCCAGATCGGCCTGGAGGCGGGGCAGGCGCAGCACCGCGGCCTCGGTCAGGGCGTCCTCGATGACGGTTTCGGCCTCGGGGAAGCGTCCGATCGCGAGGAGGGTGTCGACGAGTGGGAGGACCGACCAGCCGCGCAGTCCGAAGGCTCGGGCGGCTCGCAGCCGGTCGTCCGCCGTGCGCGACTGTCCCAAGTCCACGTCCGCCTCGTCCGCGTGGCGGGCCACGGAGGCGAGGACCGTCCGGGCGGCCGGGCCGTCCGGTCCGGGCGATGGCACAACCGGTCCGGCGGACGGCACGTCAGGGCCGGCGGGCGGCGCATCGGAACCGGCGTGCGGCACGTCAGGGCCGGCGGACGCCGCATCGGGTCCGGCGGACGGCACATCAGGGCCGGCGGGCCGGGAACTGTGCGGCCGGCCCAGGCCGGAGTGCGAGGCGGTGGCGGACTTCGGCCGGGCCACCACCGTGACCAGTGCTTCCAGTGCCCGCCGCGCGTGCGGTGTGTCCAGGCGGAGCAGCGGCCCGGCCGCGGCGGGGTGCCACCGCTCGGACGCACGGGCCTGCCGGGCGCGGTCGAGCAGGGTGGACAGGGCCGCCGTGTGCTCCGGCAGACCCGACTGGTCGGCGATGGCCGCCGCGAGGCCCGTGAGCGCGAGCGCGTGGGTCCGGTCGATCGCCGGAAGGTGTTCGGCGACCTCGGCCAGCACCTCGAAGGCCTCGCGCTGGGCGGACTCCTGGGAGAGGACGGAGGCCAGGGCGCCGGCCGCCGCACAGACGAGTTCCGGATCCGGTTGCGGGCCGGCCTTCGGATCGGCGTCCGGATCGGCGGACTCCCGCACGAGCCGTCCGTACAGCTCCCGCACCCAGCCGGGATCGCCCACCATGTGCGCCGCCGTCAGGGCCTCGGCCAGCCCACGCGCCCGTTCCGACCGTTGGGGGCTGAGCCGGGCCGCCTGCTCCAGGGCGGTGGCGGCCGCCCCCGCGTCCCCGCGCCGCCAGGCGGACTCCGCCAGCAGTGCGGCCACGAACGCGTTGGGTCCCACGGTGGTGGCGGCCAGATGGCGGGCCCTGGCCTCGGGCAGCACGGCGATCTTGGCGAGGTCACGGTGTGCCTGCTGACGTTCGCCGGCCGGCCGCCTGAGATACGCGGCCGAGCGTGCGAGCGGATGCCGGAAGTCGAGCCGGTCCTCGGCCAGTACAACCAGTCCGGCCTCCTCCGCCGGTGCCCACACCGCCAGGTCGTCGGTGCCCAGGGCGGCCATGACGGCGCCGACGGTCTCGCCGGGCCCGGCCGCCGCCGCGTACAGCAGGGCACGGCGTGTCGGCGCTGGGAGCGCGTCGAGTCGTACGCCGAAGACGTGCTCCCCGCGAGAGTGTCGCGTCACTCCGGTGGGCCCCGGGACACCGCGGCCCAGTTCCACGAGGGCCAGCGGGTTGCCCTCGGCCTCCGCCAGGATCTCCAGTCGGCGCCTGCCCGTGGGAGCGGACGGCTGCCGGTCGAGGAGCGCGGCGGCCGGCGCGCCGCTCAGCGGGCCCAGTCGCAGGGTCTCGGAACCGGGCGGCGGGCCGGGCAGATCCGCCTCGTGACGGGCGGCGAGCAGCAGCGTGAGCGCACGGCCGGGCAGCAGCCGGGCCGCGGTGAACAGCGCCTCCAGGAAGGTGCGGTCGCACAGGCCGGCGTCGTCCACGCACACCAGCACCGGGCGGAGGGCGGCGAGCCGCTCCAGTAACGCCGTCACCGCCGCGTGCAGCTCCGCCCTGTCCCCGTCGTCCGCTCCCGGTCCGGCGGTCAGCACCCGCTGCTGCGCGGCGGTCAGGGCGGCGAGTTCGCCTCGTACCGGCGGTGTCAGCAGTTGCCGCAGGCAGGCCCGCGGGTACCCCAGGTCCTCGGCCCAGCCCTGCGCGGACAGCACCAGTACGCCGTCGGCGGCTGCCCGCTCCCGGACGTGCCGGAGCACGGTCGTGCGCCCGCTGCCTTCCTCGCCGAGGAGCAGCAGGGTCTGAGAAGTGCCGGGCTCACGCCGCACGCTCCGCAGGATCAGCTCGATCTCACCGTCCCGGCCCAGGACGGCGGCCTGGTGGCCGGTCATGGGCTGCTGGGGCGGGTGGAGCGTCATGCACGTACTCCCGGGGCGGTGCGTTTTCCCTTACCCGGGGATTGTCGCCCGGACGGGGGCGACACCGCTTCTGTCACGTGACTGGTCACGGGCCCCACCACGTGGTCCAGGGACGGTGCTCCAGACATGAAGAGCGGACTCGGTGGCGGAGGCGGTGTACCAGGTGCCGTCGCCCAGCGCCCTGGGCGGGCCGGGCACCTCGAAGGGGTACACGAGACGGTCGACCGGTCCCCTTCGGGCCGCGTCGATGAGCCAGTGCCTGCCCGTGCCGAACTCCTCGTCACTCTCGACCGTCCCGACGACGACGGTGTCCTCGTCGACGAAGCCGCCCTCGTAGTCGAAGAACGCCTGGGTCTCGTCGTCCTCGAACGTTTCGGGCCGCCCGGTCGTCAGCGCGGGGTGCGGAGGGAGTGCGTCCGCGGACAGGGCGGCCTCGACCACGCCGTCGGCGACCCGGTGGAGGGCCAGGGTGTCCTGGTCGTGGGTGACGGTGAGCAGACGGTCTCCGGTGGGACTCACCGCGAGCAGGACGCGGTTCTCGTCGCCGAAGCTGTCGACGGTGAGCGTGCGGCCGTTCCAGCGTCCCCAGCGCAGCGGAGCGCCGTCCTGTCCCTCGCCGACGGTCAGACCCATCTGGCCGGGGTCGGGATGCCCGACGTGGTCGGAGCCCTCGGCCGCCGTATGCGTCGCGGCGCGGGCGAGCACCGTGCCGTCCTCGGCGGCCATGATCCGCCATTCGTCCGCTCCGCGGCCCCGGTCGTGGGTCAGCGGGCCGCGGACGTGGGCCCACACCAGTGTCCCGTCCGCGGAGAACCCGGCCGAGCCGCTGCCGACGTACCGATGGTCCCGCTCGTCGGCGTACTCGGTGAAGGACTCGTGCCCCGCGCAGCCCGCCCAGCACCGGTGCCGCGCCTGCCACCGTACGTTTCCCTCCCGGTCCAGAACCTGCAGCGCGTGGAGCCCGGCGAAGACGGCCAGATCACCGGCAGGCGACACCGCGCAGTGACCGTACCGGCGCGGCCAGGGAGCCGGTATACGGCAGGTCTCGCTCGCAGCCCAGGTCTCGTCGAGGTTCTGCACGAGCAGCTCCGTGTCACCACGCTGTACGAGCAGCCGTGTCCCGGCTCGCCACTCCAGGCGGGGGGCGTCATCGGCCCTGGAGAAGGCCAGGGGGGCGGCGATCGTGGACACGAGTCGGGCGGGCTGTGGCACGAGGACTCCGAGAGAGGGGGAACTTCCTGCCAGGACGGTACGACACGCCACTGACATCGGTGCCGATGCCCGGACCGCCCCCAGGAGTGGCCGATTCTCACGCGTGGAGCCTCCCGGTCCTCAACTACGCTGCAGAGTCCGAGAACGGACAGAACGTAAGGAAGATCTCAAGACGGACATGCGGTGGGGCGAGTCGGGGAGGGGCCATGAAGGTCTACGAGGCCATCGTCAAGGGGCTGGAAGGGATCGGGGTGAAGACCGCCTTCGGCGGTGCCGGGGAGAGCGTCGCCGACCTGATGCTGGCCCTGGAGGAGTCGCGACGGATCCGGACGGTCATCACCCGTAACGAGCAGGCCGCCTCCTTCATGGCCTGCGGTGAGGCCATGTACACGAACCGGCTGGGCTTCTGCTTCGCGACGGCCGGCCCTGGCGCGTTCAACCTGATATCGGGGCTCGGCGTGGCGATGACCGACTCCTATCCGGTGCTGGCCGTCTCGGGTTACGCACGGATGGAGTGGGAGGGGTGGGGTGCGCTCAACGAGACCTCGGGGGTGCACCGCACGGCCGACTCCCGGGCCATGTTCGCGGCCACGACCAAGAAGTCGTTCCTGATCTCCGACCCGTCCGACACCTGCGATGTCCTGGAGGAGGCCGTCAACATCGCTCTGGGCGGACGGCCGGGACCGGTGCACATCCATGTGGCCAGCGACCTGAACGAGCGCGGCACCGAGGTGAAGAACTTCCGGCCCCTGCGGCTCGACGTGGCACCGGTCCTGCCCGACCCCGCGCGGGTGGAGGAGATCGCGTCGGCCCTGGCGGACGCGCTCGGGCGGCGGAAGAAGATCGTGCTGCTCGCCGGTTTCGGCGCGGTACGCAGCGGAGCCGGGCCGGAGATCAGGCGGCTGATCGAGCGGTTCCAGATCCCGTTGGTCACCACGCTGGACGGCAAGGGCATCGTGTCGGAAGGGCATCCGCTCGCCGTGGGGGTCTTCGCCGACAGCGGTCACTCCAGCGCCTGGAAGGCCTTCCGCGAGGCCGACGTCGTCCTGGCCGTCGGGAACTCCTTCAACCAGCACGCCACCTTCGACTTCCGCGGCGACCTCTTCGAGGACAAGCTGCTCATCCATGTGAACATCGACGGGGACGAGTTCGAGAAGAGGTACCGGGCGCACCACACCCTGGTGTCCGACGCCCGCCCGGCGGTGGCGGCACTCGTCGACGCGCTGGAGCGGCGGGTCGGTGAGGTGCCGCGGGCCGAGGTCGACGGCCAGGACTACGAGGCCCGGCGCATCGTCCGTCTGCCCGGAAAGCTCCATCCCGGCCAACTCGCCCAGGCGATCGGCCGGATGCTGCCCCCGCAGGGCATCCTGCTGGGTGACGCGGGCGCCCACACGGCCTGGCTCGGCTACTACGTGGAGCTGGAGGACGGGCAGCACTTCCGCAAGGCCGGTTCGTACGGGCCGATGGCCGGAGCCGTCAACAGCGCCATCGGCGTACAGCTCGCACACCCGGGACGGACCGTCGTCGTCGGCTGCGGTGACGGGTGCTACGCGATGAGCGGGTTCGAGCTGATGACCGCCGTCGAGCACGAGATCCCCGTCATCTGGGTCATCTTCAACGACGAGGAATTCAAGCTGATCAAGCTCTACCAGCTGTCCCAGCACGGGGAGTCCGCCCTGACCGAATTCCGCAACCCGGACTACACGGCGTACGCGCGCGCGTGCGGGGCGGACGGCTACCGGGTGGACACGCTCGACGAGTTCGAGGACGCGTTCCGCAGGGCGCTGCGCTCCGGCCGGCCCACGCTCATCGACGCCCACATCACCCGGTGGGCCGTTCCGCACTACAGCCCCTCACCGGACGGTGTGATCGCCGGTCTCGTCGAGGCCGTCGAGGAACGCCTGAGGGAGGACTGAGGGAGCACGGAGAAAGACCGGACCAGAAGGGGGGGAGCCATGTCCGATGCGGATCTGGTTCTGGAAGGCGGCGGGGTACGCGGCCTGGGCACCGCGGGTGCGGTGATCCGGCTGCTGGAGGAGGGATACACCTTCCAGCGCGTGGCGGGCACCTCCGTGGGTGCCGTCGCCGCGGCCTTCGTGGCGGCGGGCATGGACGCCGAAGAGCTGCGCGAGGTCATGGAAGACCTGGAACTGAGCCTGATACCCGACCGGGAGCGGCTCGGACCGCGGCCGATGCCAGGCGTTCCGATGCTGAGCGAAGGCCTCTCACTCCTCCGCCGGCACGGGGCATACCAGGGTGTCTGGATCCACGACTGGATCAAGGCCGTACTCGCCAGGAAGAAAGTCATCACCTTCGCCGACCTGCGGCGCGAGGACAGCGGTGATTCCGCGGGGCTGACCGACGACCAGAGGTACAAGCTGGTGGTGACGGCCACCGACGTCACACGCGGCCGGCTCCTGCGGCTGCCCTGGGACTACCACCTCTACGGCCTGAAGGCTGAGGAGCAGCTGGTGGCCGACGCCGTACGAATGTCACTGTCGATCCCCTTCTACTTCCAGCCGCGCGCACTCACCCACCGCGCGACCGGTCAGGACTCGGTGATCGTCGACGGCGGGGTGCTGTCCAACTACCCCGTGGAGATCTTCGACCGCACCGACGGAGAGAAGAGCCGCTGGCGGACCATCGGGGTACGCATCCTCCCCGACCTGCCCGCGGGCATGGCCCAGTTGTTCTCGCTCCCGGCCCTGAAGCTGTTCCCCCTGCTGGAACTGCTTCAGCAGGTCGTGACGACCGCCGTGGTGGGCAACGACCAGAGCCACCTGGACCGCCCCGGCGTACGGGACCGGACCATCGCCGTCGACCTCCCGGCCCTCGGCGTGACCGACTTCGGACTGGACCTGGCCCAGCGCCAGGAGGCCGTCCAACGGGGCTGGCACGCGGCCGACGCCTACGTGCGGCGGTGTCCCACCGATCCGTGACTGCGGACGGGCCCGGCGACCGTGCCCCCGGTCACCGATGAGTTCGGGTGGGCTGGACGGTCCAAGTCGGCACACCCGACACAGGGAGCACCCGATGGGCAAGACGCGCCCGCATCCGATGACCGACACCGCCCGCCGCATGTTCGAACTGCTGGAGCCGATCTGCCTGGTCACCTTCCTCGCCGACGAGTGCAACGAGGAACTGGCCGCTCTCGGCCACCGCACCTACTGGGACGGCTACTTCGCCAGCCGGGCCGCACCCCTGGGCCGGGTGCCGGCCCAGGTCGTGCACGCGGCGTTCTACAACTTCGCCGACGGGGAAGCGGCACGGCACATCCCCGGCGCCTGGGAGACGATCCCGCCCGAGGCCTCCGTCGCCGCGCGGGAGCGGGGCAGCGCGGCCTCCCTTCGGCGCATCCTCGGCGACGAACTGGCCGCTTCTCCGGGCCTGCTGCGCGCCGCCGACCTGACCACCAAGGCCGCGACGAGCGCGCCCACCGAAGGCCGGGTGATGTACGCCGGCATGCGCACTCTTGAGATTCCCGGCGACCCCGTCGCCCGGCTGTGGCATTCCGCGACCATGCTGCGCGAACACCGCGGCGACGGGCACATCGCCGCTCTCGTCGGCGCGCGCATCGGTGGTACGGAGGCCCATGTGCTCTCCGCCCTGGAACAGGGCATTCACCCGCCGGAGTCGTTCGGGCGCATCCATCACCTGCCGAAAGAGCGCCTGGCCGCGGTCATGAACGGCCTGCGCGACCGCGGACTCGTCGACACCGACGGCCACTTCACCGACACCGGCCGCGCGACGAAACAACGTATCGAGACCCTCACCGACGAACTCGCCGCCGCGCCCTGGGACGCCCTGTCCCCCGCCGAACTCGACGAACTGATCACCGAGCTGGAACCCATCACGGCGACCCTGACGGCCACGGACTCGCACACGCCTGCCGACTGCTGCACGCCCTCCACATGAGGATGGATGCCCGCTCTGTTCCTGGCGCCGAACAGACGGGCCCCGTAGGAGCCGTAGGAGCCGTAGGAGCCGTAGGAGCCGTAGGAACGCATACGGGGTACGGGGACCCGGACCCGTACCCCGGTCATCCTCGCCGCGATCACCCCGCGTCCGGGGCGAGTTCGGCCCTGCGGTCCTTCTCCGCCTGGGCGTCCCGCTCACGCTGGAGGCGGTCACAACCGGCCGGTTCCAGTTTCTTGCCGGTCACCGCGGCGGGCTGTCCCCTCTCGGCTCGGAACTCGTAGCAGTCCCTGCCATACGGGCCCGCGCCGTCCGACAGCCGCGCGAGAGCGACGAGTCGGCCGCCTTTGACCTCGCTGTCCGCGAGTTCGACGCCCGGGGTGCTCCAGACCTCGGCGGAGCGGGCGCCCTGCGGACCCCGGGCGGCCACCGCCGTACGCAGTTCGGTGACGATGTCCTTGGCGACGGCTGCGGGCTCACGGTAGGGCCGCACCGACCGCACCCGGCAGGCCTCGGCCGGTAGTTCACGTACGCCGACGGACGGATCGGGCTCGGCCGGGACGACTTCGAAGCGGTAGCAGCCGGTGGCTTGCGTGCCGCCGAAGCCGACGTTCACCATCCCGGTGAATCGAGCGGTGATCGTCACCCGGCCTTCGCGCCGCTCGGTCAGTGCCGCCTGCTTGTTCGTGTTCCAGACCGCGCGCTGGATCTCCGTGTCCAGCAGCACACCATCGGTGGCCGACCTCGCCAGCTGGGCCCGCGCACCGTCGACCGCTTCCCTGACCCGGTCCCGGGCGTCGGCGTCGGCTTCCCTGCCGGTGTTCCAGAAGGACACCAGCACGACCACGACCCACACGAGCACCAGGACCAGCACCGCCAGACAGCCCTTGAAAAGACAACCCCCGCGCATAGCGATACCCGCACACTCCCTCACGGTCTGAACCACCACGCCACCGAACTGAGCCCGTCACCACGGCGACACGCCACTACGGCGACACGTCACCACCGCGGCACGTCAGCACCGCGGCGAAGACGAACTGCAGCCTGCCATCCCGTCAGCCGTTGTGCGACGCCTTGTCCGTGCGACGGCGCGCCCATGGAGCTCGGGTGTATCCGGGACCGGTAGTCGTCCTGCCTGGCTCCGGACAGCACGGAGACGGGGCCGACCTGGTGCAGCCCTCCCCGTCCTGGCGGTCGACCAGGCGGTGTCGTTCTCCGCGCCGACAGCGGCGTCCGTCGACGCTGCGGTGACCTCCGCGACATGTCCGAGTGTCTCGTCCACCCCGCGCACCAGGTATCCGGCGTTGGGGTGCGGGCGCCTCGTGGGCTGCGTACTCGGGTCGGCGTTCCAGAGCAGTGGTTCCCCGGCCAGGTCGGTCTCGGTGACCCCCTCCTTGCCTGCCAACCGGCGCCCGGTGGGCAGCACCGCCACCCGCGGCTCGATGTACAGAGGGGGTGACGCGCAGTCCGGTCTCGTCGATGGGCAGCCGCACATAGCCGACGTCGACGCGGCCGTCGAGCAGCATCGGCGCCTGGTCGTCCCCTTCGATCCGCTGCACGTCCAGACGACATCCGGGTGCCGCGGGCGGCGGCGGACACCCGGCGGCGGACCGCGTGCGCGGTGGCGAGCAACGGGCCCGCGTCGGTGAGCGCTACGCCGTGCCGGTCCCTGGTGAACAGCGCGGCGCCGAGATCCTGCTCCAGCGCACGGATCTGCCGGCTGAGCACCCGCCGAGAGCGGTGGGCCGTTCCTGCTGCGGCGGCCGGCAGGCCATGGGCTCAACAGCTATGCGCCGCCGCTGGCGCCTCTGGACCCGCCGCCCTCGCGCAGGGAGTGAATCATGCTCTGCAGGATCCGGAACGCGCCCGACTGTTCGTCCTCGGTCATGCCGGCCAGCATTCTGACCTCGACGGAACGGACCGCGACGGACGCCTCTTCAAGGCTCCGTCGGCCGCGCGGCGTGAGCCGTGCGGGCAGGACCTTCCCTACGGGTGCCTCCGCGGGCCTGGTCACAAAGCCCTCGCGTTCCAGGTTCTGGAGCAGCACGTTCATCGACTGCCGCGTCACGAACGCGCCCCGTGCGAGCTCGGAGTTCGACAGGCCCGGCCGTTGGGCCAGCAGTTCGAGGCAGGAGTAGTGCGTCACGCTCATGCCCAGCGGCCGCAGCACCTCCTCCATGCCCACGCGCAGGACACTCGACGCCTCTTTGAGCAGGTAGCCCAGAGACGTCTCCAGGTCGACACCGTCTTGATTCATGTCAGGATTCTGACATACAGTGGTTCGTGTCAGAAAGCTGACACGAATGAAGGAGCATCATCATGCCCGTCACCGGTCCCGACTTCATCTCGCTGCAGGCGCGCGACCTCGACGCTTCACAGGCGTTCTACGAGCAGTACCTCGGCCTCGTCCGCTCGCCGGCCGGGCCCCCGCACGCCGTCGTCTTCGAGACGAAGCCGATCGCGTTCGCCCTCCGCGACCTCGTTCCCGGAACCGATCTCGACTCCGTCGCCCAGCCCGGCATCGGTGCCGCGATCTGGCTCCACGCCACCGACGTCCAGGCCATCCACGACGCCCTCGTCGCCGACGGTCACACCATCGTGTCCGCACCGATCGACGGCCCCTTCGGCCGCACCTTCACCTTCGCCGACCCCGACGGCTACCAGGTCACGCTCCACGACCGCGTCTGACACCCCCTACGCCGTCCACCACTCAGTCGCAGCACGCCTCCAGCCCCGTGCCTGTGAGGTGCCGCGCCCCCGTCGGAGCGCGGGGTGTTGCTCCAGTGGAGTGACTGCGACCGGCGACAGGTCCCGCACCGGGCAGGAATCAGCGCATCCGTTAACAGGTCCGCGAGAGAAGCACTGGTGTGCAGGTGACCGAGAGTGAAGGGGAGTTGTGCATGCTGGGACTCCGGCCCACCACGGCCGAAGCAGTCGTGCCCGTCGACGGTCCGCTCACGGCCCTGGAGGCCGTCCGCGCCGTCGAGGCCGAGCTAGGGCACGTACTCGACACCACGATGCGCAGGGCCTTCGACGTGGACGAGGTGTTCGCCCAGGATGTCGCCGGCCGGGTCACCGCCTTCGTCCGCCGGGGCGGCAAGCGGCTGCGCTCGGCGTTCGCGTGGTGCGGCTGGCGGGCCGCGGGCGGCTCGGGCGACCCCACCGCGCTCCTGCGGACCGCGGCCGCGCTCGAACTCGTACAGGCGTGCGCCCTGATACACGACGACGTCATGGACGGATCACCGGTGCGCCGCGGCGCACCGGCCGTCCATGTGGAACTGGCCCACATGCACCGGGCCGCGCGGATGACCGGCTCACCGGAGGCGTTCTCGACCGCCGTCGCGATACTCGCGGGTGACCTTGCCCTGGTGTGGGCGGACGACGTGCTGACCGAGACGGCGCTCGGTTCGCCGTACGGCACGCGGCTGTTCCACGAGTGGCAGGCCATGCGCACGGAGATGGTCGCCGGTCAGTACCGCGACATCCACGCGCAGGCCGCCGGGTCGTCGGGCGTCGACGAGGCCGTGGGCATCGCCACGCTCAAGAGCGCCCTGTACACGGTCGAGCGGCCCCTGGCGCTGGGCGCGTCCCTGGCCGGTGGCGACGAACACACCCTCAGCGCGCTCCGCTCGGCCGGGCGCTGTGCCGGGCTGGCCTTCCAGCTGCGGGACGACCTCCTCGGGACCTACGGCGACCCGAACCTGACCGGGAAACCGGCCGACGACGATCTGCGGACCCGCAAACTCACCTACCTCCTCGCGGTCGGTCTGTGGCTCGCCGACGCCGCCGGTGACGAGGAGGCGGCCGATGCCCTCGGCCCCCTGACCGACGGCGCCGGCGGCCGGACGGACGACGCGGTGGACCGGATGCGGGAGGCACTGCGGCGGACCGGCGCCAGGGATGTCGTGGAGTCCAAGATCTCGGAGCTGGCGGCGACCAGCGTGCGGCATTTCGCGGGGGCAACTGACGATCCCGTCGTACGGCGGGAGTTCACCACCTTGGTCGAGCGCGCTTCGGGCGTCGCGCTGGGCCCCACCGGGGAGGCGGCGTGAGAACGGTACCGGGGCGGACGGATCATGTCGTCGTGGTCGGTGCCGGACTGTCCGGCCTCGCCTGCGCGCTGCACCTGCTGGGCTCCGGCCGCCGGGTGACCGTCGTCGAACGGAACGCAGGACCGGGCGGCCGGGCCGGTCACGTACGCATGGGCGGTTTCGAGGTGGACACCGGTCCCACGGTGCTGACCATGCCGCACCTGGCCGACGAGGCCTTCGCCGCCGTGGGTGACAGCCTCGCCCGGCACGTCGAGCTGACGGCCCTGCACCCGGCCTACCGTGCGTCCTTCGCGGACGGGACCTCGCTCGACGTGCACACGGACGGCGAGGCAATGGAGTCGGAGGTGCGGCGCTTCGCGGGACCGGCCGAGGCGGCGGGCTACCGCGAGCTGAGGCAGTGGCTGGAACGGCTGTACCGGGCGCAGATGCGGCGCTTCATCGACACCAACTTCGACTCCCCCTTCCAACTCCTCCACCCGGACCTGGCCCGGCTGGCGGCACTGGGCGGCTTCGGACGACTGGACCGCCGTATCGGCCGCTTCCTCTCCGACCCTCGACTGCGCCGCATCTTCTCCTTCCAGGCCCTGTACGCCGGAGTCGCCCCGGCCAGGGCCCTCGCGGCGTACGCGGTGATCGCCTACATGGACACGGTGGCCGGCGTCTGGTTCCCGAAGAACGGCATCCACGCGCTGCCCCGGGGCATGGCGAACGCGGCGGCCGAGGCGGGCGCCGACTTCCGCTGGTCGACCGACGTGACCTCGCTCGAACAAGGCGGCGGCCGGGTGCGTGCCGTGCATGTCGCCTCGGGCGAACGCATCCCCTGCGACGCGGTGGTGCTGACCTGTGAACTGTCCACCGCGCACCAACTCGTCGGACGGACGCCCCGCCGCCCGGTGAAGCTGCGGCACTCACCGTCGGCCGTGGTGCTGCACGCGGGGACCGACCGTACGTGGCCCGGCCTGGCCCACCACAACCTCTCGTTCGGCGGAGCCTGGGAGACCACCTTCGAAGAACTGACCCGGTCGGGGAAGCTGATGAGCGACCCGTCCCTGCTCATCACCCGGCCGACGGCGCACGACCCCGCCCTCGCACCGCCGGGCAAACACCTGCACTACGTGCTGGCCCCCTGCCCGAACACCGACCTCGGCCCCTCCGCCGAGGAGTGGCGGGACCTCGGCCCGCGCTACCGCGACAGCCTGGTCGCCGAACTGGAACGTCGTGGCCTGCACGGATTCGCCGACAGCGTGCAGGAGGAACTGCTGGTGACGCCGCTGGACTGGGCGGCGCAGGGACACGCGGCGGGCAGCCCGTTCTCGGTGTCCCACACCTTCGCCCAGACAGGACCGTTCCGCCCGCGCAACCTGGTGCGCGGCCTGGAGAACGTCGTGCTGGCCGGCTGCGGCACCACCCCCGGCGTCGGTGTGCCGACGGTGCTCATCAGCGGAAAGCTCGCCGCCGCACGCGTCACGGGCGGCGCCACTGGCGGCGTCACCGGCGGCGTCCGGGGCAGTGGCCCGCGTGTCCGTCCCGTACCGCGCGCGGCACGTTCCGCCGCGCTCGCCACCGAGGAAGGTGTTCATGACCCGTCGTGAGCTGGACGCCGCAGACATCACCGATCCCGCCCTGCGCACGGCCTACGCCCAGTGCCGGCAGCTCAATGCCCGCCACGGCCGGACCTACTTCCTGGCCACCCGCCTGCTCCCGGTGGAACGCCGCTCCGCGGTCCACGCGCTGTACGGTTTCGCGCGCTGGGCGGACGACATCGTGGACGACCTCGACCGGCACCGGACGCCCGACGAGCGCGACCGGCTGCTGCGGAGCCTGGAGAGCGACCTCGCGCACGGGCTGCGTACCGGAACCGGCGACGAGCCGGTGGTCCGGGCCGTGGCCGACACCGCGAGCCGGTACGACATCGAACACACGCTGTTCGCCGACTTCCTGGCCTCGATGCGCAGTGACCTGCACATCACCGACTATCCGACCTACGCCGACCTGCGCGCCTACATGCACGGTTCGGCCGCGGTGATCGGACTGCAGATGCTGCCCGTGCTGGGCACGGTCACCTCGCGCGAGGAGGCGGCGCCGCACGCCGCCGACCTGGGGGTGGCCTTCCAGCTCACCAACTTCCTGCGCGACGTGGGCGAGGACCTGGACCGGGGCCGCGTCTACCTGCCCGCTGACCTGCTCGCGGCCCACGGCGTGGAACGTCCGCTCCTGGAGTGGAGCCGCCGCACGGGACGCCCCGACGCGAGGATCCGCCGGGCGCTCGTCGCCGCGGAGGACCTGACCAGGAAGGTCTACCGGGCGGCGGAGCCGGGCATCGCCATGCTGGACCCGCGGACGCGGCCCTGCATCCGCACCGCGTTCACGCTCTACGGCGGCATTCTCGACGCGATCGCGGACCAGGACTACACAGTGCTGCACCGCCGCGCGGTCGTCTCGCGCGGTCGCCGCGCTGCGACGGCCGCCGCGGGGATCGTCGGCATCGCCAGGGCGCGCTGGGGCGCTCGGGCCTCGCATCGGACATCGACGGCGGGCGTCACGGCCCTGCCGCGGAAGGGACCCGTGCGGTGAGCGAGCGAGCGAAACGGGCCGGCTGGACATCTCCGTTGCGGCGGCGCCACCGGTCGGACTGGGCGGCACAGCCGTCGACCTGGCAGGAGGCACGTCCGGCGGTCATCGCCGACGCGCTGAAGCGGGCGTCCGCGCGTCCGTCCGGGAACTGGTTCGTCGTGGGTGCCTCGCGGGACGTGCGCGTCGGTGAGCGCCCGTACGGCAGAACGGTCGGCGGCGTCGAAGTCGTGCTGTGGCGGACGGAGTCGGGCGAACTGCGGGCGGGCCCGGGCGCCTGCCCGCACCTCGGCGCCCCGCTGCGCGACAGCCGGGTGGTGTGCGGCACGCTGGTGTGCCACTGGCACGGACTGGCCCTGGACGGAGGGTCGTTCGCCGGGTGGGATCCCTTTCCCGCCCACGACGACGGTGTGCTCGTCTGGGTCCGGCTGGACTCGGTCGGCGGCGAGGATCCGTCCGAGCTGCCTGTGGTGCCGGAGCGGCCGACGACGGGCAGCGGCGTGGACGCCGTCTTCACGGCCGTCGGCCGGTGCGAGCCCGAGGACGTCGTCGCCAACCGGCTCGACCCGTGGCACGGCTCGTGGTTCCACCCTTACTCGTTCGTCGACCTGACGGTGACCCGCCCGCCGCTGGGCGAGGCGGACGACGCGTTCGCCGTCGATGTCTCCTTCCGCCTGACGGACCGTCTGGTCGTGCCGGTGCGGGCGGAGTTCACGGCGCCCGGACCACGTACCGTGGTGATGCGCATCACCGAGGGTGAGGGGACCACGTCCGTGGTCGAGACCCACGCCACGCCGCTGACCGGTGAGGCCGCGGAGCAGCCGCGGACCGCCGTGGTCGAGGCGGTCGTGGCCGCCTCGAACCGGCGGGGTTTCGCCCTGGCACGGGCTGCTGCCCCCGCGCTCCGCCCGTTGATGCGCCGGACGGCCGGCCGGCTGTGGCGCGACGACCTGGCCTACGCGGAGCGCCGCTGGGCGTTGCGCAGCACGGGTCGCTTTCCGGGCTGAGCGAAAGGGGCGTCGGCGGCGGACCAGGGCTGGTCCGTCGCTGACACCGGCTTCCGGCCTCCGGCACGAGCGTCTTCGACGGCTTCGCGAGGAGCGTGGCTCAGCGGCTCCCGACCGCGCCGAGCGCCCGCAGGACGGGCGAACGGCCCGCCCGGGGCACCGTCCACAGCACCTGGCCCCGGACTCCCCAGCCGGCCAGCAGCGCATTGGCCGCCAGGAAGCCGGTCGTCGCGGCGCGTTCCATGAGGGCCACGGGCAGGTCGCAGCGGATCGCGTCACCGGCGAGGGTGACCTGCGGATGAGGGGTGGTCACCGTGGGCCGCCGGGCGTGGGAACCGACCGGGAAGAGAGGGCAGTCGGAGCGCCACTCGTGCCGGGCGTCCACGATCCGCGCCTCGCGCGTCTCCGGGTACACCTGGTGCAGGCGGTCGACGAGGCGGGACTGCACGGCGTCGGGCTGCGCGTCCTCCGGAACGGCGTACGCGTGCAGTTCCACCACCGCGCCGGCGTTACGGGACGACCATCGGGCCGCCTCGTCCTCGTAGCGGTCCAGGACACTGATGTTGTCGAGGCCGTCGTAGCCGCTGGTGCCGAGGAACGCGGGGCGGTCGGCGCGGACCGGACGGTCGAGCCAGAGCCGCGAGACGAGAAACCGCGGAGCGGTGCGCAGACCGGCGACGTCATCGCGCCAGGCGGCGGTGCCGAGCCCCGGTGACGCCGCGACAAGTCCGCGCAGGGCTCCGGCGTCGAGGGCGAGCACCGCCGCCTCGTGACGGTCCACGGCGTCGTCCGTCCGTACGTCCACTCCCCCGCCCTCGCGCGGCTGGACGGCGCGCACCGGCGTGCCGGTGCGGACCTGCGTCCCGAGCCGCTGGAGGTACGCGCCGAGCGGGTCCCACAGCGCCTGGGGGAAGGGAGCGGTCGGTACGTCGAAGAGCAGGCCCTCGGACGAACCGAGGAAGTAGATGTGGAACATCAGCAGGAGTTCCGCGGCGGACAGTTCACGTGGATCGGCGAAGAAGCTGCGGGAGAACACCTCGAACGCCAGATGGTGCGCGGCTTCCGGGAAGCGGACGCTTTCGAGGAAGTGGGTCGCGCTGACCGAGTCGAAGCGCTCGTAGACCTCGGGTACGCGGACGTCGAGGAGTGGCAGCGCGGCCCTGGCGTCCATCGCGGCGAGGTCGCGCCAGCCGAATGTGGGGCTGAGGGCGACGAACCCGAGGGCGCTGAGGGGTGGTGTGCGCGGTACGCGGGCGAAGCTGTCCGTCAGTCCACCGCTGTGCTGCAGCGGGTAGTCGGGCAGTGGCCGGAGCCGGTCGAGGGCCGGATCCATTCGCCGCAGCAGGCCACGGAGGTTGTAGTACTGGCGGAAGAAGGCGTGGAAGCCCCGGCTCATGGTGGCCTCCCCGCCGTCGGCCAGCCGGGTCTGCCAGCCGGCGAGCCGGCCGCCGAGCGATTCGTCCCGCTCGTAGAGGGTCACGCGGGCCCCTCGTTCGGCCAGGAGGGTGGCAGCGGAGAGGCCCGCGATCCCCCCGCCGATCACGGCGACACTCGGGGTGTCCGCGGAGGCGAAGCGCTGCAGACCGGGCGCGGGCATCACGACCTCGGCCTTGCGGTCCCTGCCTCGCCGGGCTGCCTGTCGCGGATCGTTCACCGTGCGTACTCCGTAGTGGCCGCCGAGCCCTCCTGGGCAAGGAAGGTGTGCACGATCCCGGTCTGCCACCCGGCGACGGGCAGGGCGCGCACGGCCGTGAACCCGGCTCTCCGCAGCCGGTCGCCGAACTCGGGAACCGTGTCGAAGTCGAGGACGCTGCGCCACAGGTGGTGGTACAGCCCGCGGTCACCGCTGACACTTCCCGCGGGGAGTATCACGCCTCGGCAGACCGCGGTCCACAGGGCTCGGTGGACGGCGGAACCGCTGAGGCTGTACTCGTGGACGGCGAGCCGTCCGCCCGGGCGCAGCAAGCTCCGAACGGTCCTGAGGACGTCGTCCGCGTCCGTGACGTTGCGCAGCAGGTAGGCGGCGAACACCGCGTCGTAGGGCCCCTCGTCCGCGGCGGCCAGTGCCTCGGCCGTCATGTGCTGGAAGCGCACGCGGTCGGGCCAGGGTTTGGACCGTGCGCGCGCCAGCATGCCGGACGACGCGTCGACGGCCGTGATGCGGGCGCGGGGCGCGGCCTGGAGAAGGGCCCGGGTGGAGGCGCCCGTTCCGCACCCCAGGTCGAGCACGTGCAGACCGGCGCCGGCGCGGGGCAGCCGAAGCCGTCGCGCGGAACGCAGGAGGTCGGTGCGGTATCCGGGGTTGAGGCCTGTGAGACGGTCGTAGCTGTGCGAAGCGTGGTCGAAGGCGGATGCCAGGTCGTGGTCACGCAACAGGGTCATCGGTGGCTCTCTCCGATACGTGGGGCTGGGTGGATACGGCGCCGCAGGAAAGGGAGTTCGACGGTCGTCCGGAGCATGGGGCCCACGGGAGTGCGCAGGCCGATGCCCCAGTCCTCCCAGGGTGCGGTGCGCCCGTCCAGGAAACGCAGCAGCCGCTCCGGCGGAACGTGGCGGAACAGGCCGGTGAAGAAGCCGGGTCCGTCGATCCGCCCGGTGTCCAGGGCCCGCAGCAGGATCGCGTCCATGGCCAGGACGCGCCGCGCATGCGGCCGGGGCGCGATCGCACGGCCGTCGCGGAGAGCCGCGGCGATGGCCCGGCTCTGCCGCTGCACCGCGGCGAAGGTGTAACCGGTCGCCGGGCGGGTGGCGCCACCGGCGGTCCCGATCCGGGAGACGGCTGTGCCGATCCGGCGGGGGAAGCGCGCGTCGGTCATGGGGATGACACCCTGCTCGGCCCGCTCGACGGTGAACGCGCCGAGTTCGAGGATCTCCCGGCAGTAATGCCCCAGCGCCGACTCGTACGCCGCACGGGTCAGCGGGGTCCGGGAGAACTCGGTGTACTCGACGAGCGCGCGGTTCGGCGCGAGCGGCAGTACGTATCCGAAGGCGAGGCCGTGGCGCGGCTGCGGCACCCGGAAGTCCATCAGGTCCGCGACCGCCGGGTCGAACCGGTCCGTGTCCGTGCGCACGAACCAGCCGCGGAAATGCTGGAGCAGTTGCGTCCGGGCCGGCGGCAGGGCCGGGAGGGGACGGGAGTCGAACACATGGCGGGCCCGGAGGGTCAGTGGGCGGCCGTCCGGCGCCGTGCACCTGACCTCGGCTCCTCCTGAGGTGTCGCGCACCGTGTCCGCCGTCGCGCGCACGACGCGCGTACCGGGCGATCGGGCGATCCTGGAGTGCGCCCACTGCTCGAAGTCCGTGGAGCGGAGCATGCGGTAGCGCAGCGGGGAGGGATCCACGGTGATCGCGCCGCCGTCGGCGTCGTGAATGCGCAGCCGCGACCAGGACGCGGCCACCGCTTCGTCGAGTTCACCGGTGTCCGCGTCCCAGTAGCACCAGGTCCGCTCGGGCGCGCGCAGCGGGCCGTCCGGCGCTTCCACCAGGGTGACGGTCGTGGAATCGGTCGCCGCCAGGCGCTGCGCGAGGCTGAGTCCGGACGCGCCGCCGCCCAGGATGATCACGTCGGACATCTCGTCCGGGGCGTGGGAGCCCCGGGTCACCGGGCGCGCCGTTCGACGACCGGTGTTCCGTCGGGCGCCGTGCGCAGCAGCTCGGCGTCCGCCGCCATCGCCTCCGCGACCGCCCTGACGACCTCGCGCGGATCGCCTCCCGCGGGCAGCGGCGGGGGCGTGCCGACGACGGCGCGGTCGGCGAAGCCGGTGTCCAGGTGTCCGGGCCGGACCTCCAGGACCCGGATGCCCGCGGTCCGTGCCTCGCGGCGCACGGCGCCGAGCCAGGCACTCAGTGCGGCCTTCGAAGCGCTGTAGTCGGCCATCCCGGCCTGTGGGCGTTCGGCGACGACACCGGTGAACGCGACGATCAGGGAGCCGGGCTCCATGGTGGCGAGGGCGGCACGGAAGAAGGCCGCCGGTGCCAGGACGTTGACCGCCATCAGATGCTCGGCGACCTCGTCACCGACCGCCGGCGCCCCTCCGAAGGCGACCGTCCCGAAGACCGTGACCACGGCGTCCAGCCCGCCCAGGGCGTCCGCGGCGGAACTCACGGCGCGGGCGCAGGACTCGGGGGCGTACGCGTCGAACAGGACGGTCGGAGCGTCCTGGCAGGCCCGGGCAGCGCGGTCGAGACGGGCTCGGTCCCGTCCTGCGAGCGCCGGGCGCGCACCACGGCCCACGAGCTCCGCGGTGAGCGCGCCGCCGAGGACACCGGTGGCTCCGGCCACCAGCACCCGCGCGCCGTTGATTTCCACGTCTCTTCTCCCGATCACGAGGCAGGCGGGCTGCGCCCCCCTGTCACACCAGTGGTTCCGTGCGCCGGCGGTACATGGATGCGCCGGACAAGGATCAATCGAAGTCAACCGCAAACGATGCCGCTCGGCGCGTCGCCCCGCACGAGGTCCGGCCCGGCGTCCGAAACGCGTCAGCCGACGGACTTGATCGTCTTCATCGTGAGGTGGGAGGTGAAGCGCAGGACGCCGGGAAGTCCGGCGAGCTTGCCGGTGAGGAACGCCTCGCATGCGGCGTGGTCGGCGACGGCGGCGCGGATGAAGTAGTCGGGCCGGCCGTACATACGGCGGAACTCGGTGACCTCCTCGTACGACGCGACGGTCTTCTCGAAGTCCTCGAAACTCTTGCGGTCGTTGGCGTAGATCTCGACGTCGATCAGGACCTCCAGGCTGCGGCCGAGGGCGCCGGGATCGACCAGGGCCCGGTATCCGGTGATGACACCTGCCTCCTCCAGACGCCTGACGCGGCGCAGGCACGGCGGCGGGGTGAGACCGACCCGCTTGGCCAGCTCGACGTTGGTCAGACGACCGTCCTCACGCAGATGAAACAGAATTTCACGATCTGTGGAATCGAGTGCCACTTCATTGCTCACACGGCGACTGTACAGCCATGATACGCAACCAAATAAGGCAACATCTTGCCTAAAATGTCTCCATGCGAATACGTCCTGCCGACGCCGTTCCTGCGGCGGCGCCACCTGCCTCCGGCCTCACGGGCCGGGCACCGTCCGAAGCGCGGGCCGCCTTCCACGCCTCGCTCTCCGTAGGCCTCGGGTTCGTACCGCTCGGTCTCGCCTTCGGGGCGCTGGTCGTCCAGTCGGGGCTGGACTGGTGGTGGGCCGGCCTGTCCGCCGCGGTCGCGTTCGGCGGCTCGTTCGAGTTCCTGCTGATCGGCCTGGTCGTCGCGGCCGCTCCCCTGGCGTCGGTCGCCGTGGCGGCGTTCATGGTGAACCTGCGGCATGTCTTCTACGCCCTGTCGTTCCCCCTGCACCGGGTGGGGGGCCGCCTCGGCAAGGCGTACAGCACCTTCGCGCTGTGCGACGAGGCGTACGCGCTGGCCTCCACCGAGCGAGCACGTTCCTGGCCCGGTCCCCGTGTGCTGTGGATGCAGTGCTACCTGCACGTGTACTGGACCGGGAGCGCGCTGACCGGGGCGCTCCTCGGCTCCCTCATCCCCGAGGGCGTCACCGGCCTCGACTTCGCTCTGACCGCTCTGTTCACCGTGCTGGCTCTCGACGCCCTGCGGGACCTGCACGGCGACGTGTCCGCCCCACTGCTCGCCGTCCTGAGCGCCCTCGTGGCCCGCTTCCTCTTCCCCGGGCAGCTGCTGCTGGTCGCGTTCACCCTGTTCACCGCCGCCCTTCTGGCCCGGCACCTCATGACCACCGGGAGGCCGAGCCGTGCCTGACACCGAGTACGCCGTCGCCGCCGTCCTGGTCACCGCCGCCGTCACCTGGGCGCTGCGGGCCCTGCCGTTCGCGGCTCTCGCCCCGCTACGGGCCAGCAGTACGGTGCGGTACCTGAGTACGCGTATGCCGGTCGGCGTCATGGTCATCCTGGTCGTCTACTGTCTGCCCGACCTTCCGGTGACCGAGGCCCGCACGGTGGCCCCGGTCGCCGCGCTGGCCGTCACCGTCGGTCTGCACCTGTGGCGCCGCAACGCGCTGCTCAGCATCCTCGGCGGCACCGCCGTCCACGTGTTGCTGACGAGCGCCGTACTCACCTGAGGTGCCGCCCGCCCGCGTCCCTCTCCCCACCCGCACAGCCTGTAAGGAACACGCCCCGTTGAACACCGGCAGCTACTTCGAACGCGTCGACGACCACCGCTACAAGCCCACCCCGCACGCGGGCGGGGCGTGGGACGCCGACGAGATGCACGTCAGCCCGCTCGCCGGTCTGGTGGTCCACGCCCTCGACCGTCACCTCGCCCGGAACCGGGACAGCGGCCTCGTGCTGTCGCGGATCAGTTTCGACATCCTCGGGCGCCTCGCGCTCGACGAGTGCGAGATCCGGATCGAGACCCTTCGGCCGGGCCGCACCATCGAACTCATCGAGGCCGTCGTTCACATCGCGGGCCGCCCCGTCGTGCAGGCCCGCGCCTGGCTCCTCGCGTCCGGCGACACCGCCGCCGTCGCGGGCGGCGCGGGCGACCGGCTCATACCGCCGGATGCGCTCGACTCCTGGCCGCTGACGTCGGTCTGGCCGGGCGGCTACATCGCCTCCTTGGACGTCCGGCCAGTCGCGCCCCCGCAGCCGGGGCGCGCGACCGTGTGGCTGACCACCGGCCTGGACCTGGTCGCCGGTGAGCCGGCCGGCCCGCTCGCCTCGTACGTCGCGCTCGTCGACACCGCCAACGGCATCGCCGTACGCCGTCCGCCCAGCGCCTGGATGTTCCCCAACGTGGACCTGACCATCCACCTCCACCGCCGGCCCGAGGGCGGCTGGACCGGCCTGGACACCACCGTCGTCTTCGGTCCCACGGGACAGGGCGTCACGAGCACCGTCCTCCACGACACGGCCGGCCCCGTCGGGCACGCCCAGCAGATCCTGACGATCCGGCCTCAGCCCTCCTGAACCGGTGGGGCGGTCGCCTTCAAGGTGTCAGTGCCTGGCAGGGCGACACCGGTACGCGGCCGGGGGGCGAGCCCGGTACCCGCCCCGGCGGGCGGTGCCCCCTACGATGAGCACGTGACCACGCCCGCCCGAGCAGACCGCCGCCCCTCCGGGCGATTGTTCGTGCTGCTGGTCCTGGCGGTGCTGGCCGGTGTGCTGGGTATGCACGCGCTGGCACCCGGTGGGGTTCCGGCGGCGGGTGCCGGGCACGAGATGGTGATGGCCGCGGCGGACAGCATGCCGCACGCGGACACAGGTTGCTCGCACACCGACGGCGGGTCCGGCCACCTCGATCATGCGGACGGCACGTGTGCCGCCGCCGGTACGAGTGCGGCGTACACCCCGCCGGCGCTCGCCGACGCGGTCCTGGACGTACCCGCCGCCACTTCCCCCGTGGTGGCGGCCACCGGCTGGACGCATGAGGGCCGGGCCCCGCCCGACCTCTCCGAACTGCAACTTCTCCGGATATAGAGCCCCCGCACGGCATCGGCACGCCTGAGCCCGGTTTTGGGCCTGCAGCCTGTGGCTGGAGGCAGGTGGCAAGTGGCCGATGCCGTCCTCGCGCTCGCTCTCACTGTCCATGACATCGCGCGCCGTCTCACCGGCGCGCGTCAAGGAGTTGCACCCTCATGATCTGCAAGCGTTCACTTGTCCGCCGTACGGCCGTCGTCACCGTCGCGGGTGCCGCGGCGCTCGTGCTGGCCGCGTGTGGTGGCGACAGCGACAACGGCGACGCGTCCGGGCACGACGGACACGGCGCCGGCTCCAGTTCGGCATCGGCATCGGCATCGGCATCGGCATCGGCATCGGCATCGGTGCAGGAGAAGCACAACAGGGCCGACGTGGCCTTCGCCCAGGGGATGATTCCCCACCACCGCCAGGCCGTGGAGATGGCCGACCTCGCCGAGGGACGGGCTCGGTCCGCCGAGGTGAAGGAACTCGCCGCCGGCATCAAGAAGGCCCAGGGGCCGGAGATCAAGACGCTGTCCGGCTGGCTCACTTCCTGGGGTGAGGACGTGCCCGCCGAGGGCGGCATGGACCACTCGATGCATGACACGGGCGCGATGATGACCGACGAGGAGATGACCGAGCTCGAAAACGCCGCGGGTACGGCCTTCGACACCGCCTTCCTGAAGCTGATGATCAGGCATCACGAGGGTGCGGTGGCCATGGCGAAGACCGAGCAGGCCGACGGCATGTCCGCTGCCGCCATGAAACTGGCCGGCCGGATCATCACCGCGCAGAGCACCGAGATCGACCGGATGAACAAGCTCCTCGGCAGGAGCTGACCCACCGGACGGGTGCGGGGCGGGCGCCGTCGAGGCCCGCCCCGTTCCCCGCCCCGCGCCGGCTTCCGCGGTGTGCTCGGAGTGACGTGATCGGCTCCCGTCCGGCTGCCCGGCGGGGCGGTCGTCAAGCGGAGCGCCCCCCGCGTGCTCCCGCACCACGGCCCGTCGGACAGGCGTCCCACGAAGTCGCTCCGACCCCCTTTCGGCGCTGCTAACTTCGCGCCATCGCAACGTGCGGCAACCCGGGGGAGGCGGCTTCATGGCCGAAGGGACACAGGACGACAGGGCCTACGGAAGGTCCGCGGATCCGGCCGAGGACGCGGCCGAGCATCTTGCCGCAGCCATCGGGACACCTGCCTGGGCGGACGCCCGGGACGGCGTGCTCGGCCTCGTACCGGACGACGAGCCGGAGGTGAACGAGCGGATCGAGGCCTGGGCGACCATCGCGGCCTCCCACGAGGGCGAGCGGCTGACCAGCTTCCTGACGGAGTCGCTGCCGGAGTTCCGGGAGATGATCGAGAGGGCCGTCGCGGACCACCCCGAACGTGCCGAAGAGGCCCGCCGGTTCGCGGATTCCGTGCAGTCACTCCTCCCCTCGCCGGACGGCACCACGACCCAGGTCGCCGTGGCGACCGGGCACGGCACCGTCAACTCCGTACAGAACGGCAACATCTACTACGAGGTCGTGCTCGGTCTGGCCCCACGGCCGCCCCGGAGGACGAGCCTCGCCAAGACGGTCGGCATCACGGCCTCGGCGGCGACGGTGTCGGCCGGCGGTGGCCTCGCCGCCGCCGATCACCTCACCACCGAAGCCGTACGGGCGGCCGGCACCGCTTCGGGGCCCGGCGCGCCGATCGCCGACCCGGTCCAGGCATCCACCGCGGCCACGCAGACCGCGGGATCCACCGCTGCGTCCGGTGCCGGAGCCTCGGCGCCCGGGACGACGGCCGCCGCCAAGGCCGCCGCCGCCCTCACCAAGGCCACCGCAGCCGTGGGCAAGGCTCTGGCCTTCGGCGGCGCCGGGGCCGCCGGCGTCAGCATGCCCGTGGTGGTGGGCGTGGTCACGGTCGTGGTGGTCGTGACCACCACCGTGACCGTCGTCCTGCCACCCGTCCTGGACCGGGCGTCCTGTGACAAGGCCGCCGAGGGCCGCACGACCAAGGCGGTCCTGGCGGAGGCCGCCAGGCGCATGGAGGCGACGAGCTTCCGCTACGACGTCACCCGCGGTCGGCGCCACGTCACCGGGGCGGCGGACCCGCACGCCCGGACGGCCTGGTTCCGGCAGGGCCTGACCGGTGGCCCGGTCACCAGCGGCACGATCGACCGGGGCAGGGTCGTGCTGCCCACCGGTACGGCCACTCCCTCCGGGGCCGATGCCCGGTGGGTGAGGGCGGACGGCGCCTTCGTGGACGCCGTCGACCCCGCCGCGCCGGCGCGGGAACTCCGCTCGGTGGTACGGGCGCGGCGGGAGGGCTGCACCTTTACGGGGACGCTGACCCCCGCGGCCGAACCCACCGAAAGCGCTGGATCCACCGGATCGGCTGGGACGGATGGATCGGCCGCACCGGTCGGCGCGCGATCGGGCACCGCACCGGTCGACGCGCGGTCGCGCACCGTGCCGGCCGCCGACCCCGCGGCGGCACCCTTCGCGCCGACGGGGACGGGCGAGAACCCCACCGTGGATTTCCGCGCACGTATCGACAACCTCGGCCGGCTCGTGCGGCTGTCCACCGAGGCGGCCGGTGACCGGTCGCCCGCCTCCGCCCGCTACTGGGACTTCGGGCTGACCGTGACCGCGTCGGTGCCGCCCCCGTCCGGTGACGCGTCGAAGCCGGCCGAGGCCGCCAGCCTGACGGGCGCATGGACCGGAGACTGGTCCACGGGCTTCGGCACCGGAGGATTCACGGCCACCCTGTCCCAGGACGGGGACCGACTCACCGGAGACCTGAAGGTCACCGGAGTGCCCTGCTCACTGGACGGGTCCCTCGACGGCACGCTCGACGGCGACCGCATCACCTTCGGCAGCGTGAGCAGCGAGAAGAGGATCACGTTCACCGGGAGTGTGGACGGCGACACCATGCGCGGCACCTTCGAGACCGACTGTTACGACGCCTCCGGTCCGTGGACCGCACGGCGCTCCGGCTCCTGACCTTGCTCCGAACCGAGGAAAGGCATCCGCATGATCCCCGAATGGCTGTCCACACTCACCGCGGCCGGCTCCGCCGCCCTGGTCAACGCCGCTTCCACCGACGCCTGGCAGGGCGCCCGCGAGCGCTTCGCCAGGTTGCTGGGCCGCGGCGATCCCGACCGTACCGAGGCCGCGGCCCGGCGTCTGGACGAACTGCGGCGCGTCGCCGGCCTGCCCGGCAACGAGCGTGAGCTGGCCGACGCCCGCCACGCCTGGCGCCTGCGGCTCCAGGACCTGCTGGAGGACCACCCGGACGCCGCCGTCGACCTGCGGTCCGCGATCGCCGGGCTGCCCCTGCCCAGGCACACCTCCGCCGCCGTGAACCGCCAGGACAACCACGCGCGTGAGCACGGCACCGTGAACGCGGTGCTGAACGGCGACCTGACGATCCACGGGACCCGTCCAACGGGGTCGGGCGGAGCCGATCCTTCCTGACAAGCCCGCTCGCCGCCCGCAGGCATTCGTCCGGGAACAGCGGGAACATGGGTTCCATGACAAAGCATGATGACGACTCGCACACGCACCACGCGCCCGGCTCCCAGCCGAGCGTCCGCCCCGGTTCCGATGAACCGCAGACGATCCCGGTGCCGACACCTCCCGTCGCATGGGACAGCGAACCCACGGACCCGGCCGACCTCGCCGACGAGGAGGCCGAGCCGGAGCAGCCCGCAGCCCGCGAAAAGCCGAAGACGGCGTCGCAGGACGACTGACCCCTGCCGGGAGTGCGCCGGCAGCCGGCGGTACACGGTGACGAGCCGGGCCGGAGCACCTGACGGGTGACTCCGGCCC
>NZ_JBHWZP010000075.1:0-33707 GCF_042728395.1 Streptomyces sp. NPDC060205 | reverse complement strand
ATCAGGGGCGCGGGGAACTGCGCAATCTTTTCGCTTTGAGCGGCACAGGGCAGCGGCGGCCGGCCCGGTCTTTCAGGGGCGCGGGGAACTGCGCGACCAGCCCCCACCGGGCCCGCAGCCGACGCACACACGTGGACCCGCCCGGAAAACGGGTCCGAGAAGTCACCCGTGCTGCCCGGCCGTGTAATGCCCCGGCACCAGTCGGCACGTCACCCCGAACCGGTTCCACGCGTTGATCACCGTGATCGACGCGAGCAACTGGGACAGCTCCGTCTCGTCGAAGTGCCGCGCGGCCGTCTCGAACACCTCGTCCGGGACGAACCCGTCCGTCAGAACCGTCACCGCCTCGGTCAGCGCGAGCGCGGCCAGCTCCTTCTCCGTGTAGAAGTGCCGGGACTCCTCCCACGCGCTGAGCTGCACGATCCGCTCCACGCTCTCACCCGCCGCGAACGCGTCCTTCGTGTGCATGTCGAGGCAGAACGCGCAGTGGTTGAGCTGCGAGGTACGGATCTTCACCAGCTCCAGCAGCACGGGGTCGACGCCCTGCCGGGCCGCCGCGTCCAGCCGGACCATGGCCTTGTAGACCTCGGGGGCGAACTTCACCCACTGGAGTCGAGGGCTCTCCTCGGGGGCGTTGGTGCTCTGTGTCGTCGTCATGCCGTCGACCCTACGAGCGAACCAGCCCAGGAGTATGGTCCATTTTCATGGCTGAATCTTGGGCCACTTTCGGAGTGGATCTGCACGTCGACGTGGCGCGTACCGGCTCCGGCCTGCGCAGAGGTCTCACGGACGCGCTGCGGGAGGCGGTGCGGGGCGGACGGCTCGCACCGGGCGTCCGGTTGCCGTCCTCACGTTCCCTCGCCGCCGACCTCGGTATCGCCCGCAACACGGTCGCCGACGCGTACGCCGACCTCGTCGCCGAGGGCTGGCTCACCGCGCGCCAGGGCTCGGGCACCCGAGTGGCACAGCGGGACGTGCCCGTCCCCGCCTCTCCCGCGCGCAGGCCCCGCTCACACCAGGGGCCCGCGTACGACCTGGTCCCCGGCACCCCGGACCTCGCCTCGTTCCCCCGCGCCGAGTGGCTCAGGGCCTACCGCCGGGCCCTCACTGCGGCACCGAACGACGCCCTCGGTTACGGGGATCCGCGCGGCCGTGCCGAACTGCGCACCGCACTCGCCGGCTACCTCGCCCGCGCCCGGGGCGTACGCGCCGACCCCGATCACATCCTCGTCTGTTCGGGGTTCGTGCACGGGCTGATGCTGCTCGGGGAGGTGCTGCGGCGGCGGGGCGCACGGACGCTCGCGGTGGAGTCGTACGGCCTCGACGTGCACTGGGACCTGATCGAACGGGCGGGGCTGGCGCCGGTGCCGCTGCCGTTCGACGAATTGGGCACGCGGACGGACGACTTGGCCGAAGGCGGGAGCGGCTCCCCGGGCGGGGTGCTGCTCACGCCCGCCCACCAGTTCCCCATGGGGGTGCCGCTGCGCCCCGACCGCCGTGCCGCCGTCGTCGACTGGGCGCGGCGCACCGGCGGGCTGATCCTGGAGGACGACTACGACGGCGAGTTCCGCTACGACCGCCAGCCCGTGGGCGCGCTCCAGGGCCTCGACCCGGACCGCGTGGTGTACTTCGGCACCGCCAGCAAGGCCCTCGCGCCCGGTCTGCGCCTCGGCTGGCTGGTGCTGCCGCCGGACGTGGCGCCCGAGGTCATGGCGGCCAAGGGCGGCATGGACTGGTCGTGCGGGGTCCTGGACCAGTTGACCCTGGCGGAGTTCATCACGTCGGGTGCGTACGACCGTCATGTGCGCGCCTCCCGGCTCCGTTACCGGCGCCGCCGCGACCAGCTCGTCACGGCCCTGGCGGCCCGCGCCCCGTCGGTCACCGCCACCGGTATCGCGGCCGGCTTCCACGCCGTGCTGCGGCTCCCGCCCGGCACCGAACAGTCGGTGGTCCGCGCGGCGGCCTGGCACGGCCTGGCCGTCCACGGCCTGAGCCGCTACCGCCACCCGGCCGCCACACCCCCTCCGGCGGACGCCCTGGTCGTCGGCTACGGAACCCCGTCGGACAGCGGCTGGCCGGGAGCGCTGGAAACACTGTGCGGGGCGCTGCCCTAGCCCCGCCGGGGTGGGCCCAGGCGGCTAGAGGGTGCCCGGTTCCGCCCTCGCGCCCTCATCCGCCGGAGCCTCCCCGAAGCGTGCCAGCGCCAGCGCGCCCGCCACCGCCACGGCGAAGCCGAGGACGGCGAGCCAGGCCAGGCCCTCGCGGGTACGGTCGCCCAGCCAGACCACGCCCACCACGGCCGGCCCGATGGTCTCGCCGACGACCAGCCCCGCCGTGGCCGTCGTCACCGAGCCGCGCTGGAGCGCCGAGGTGAGCAGGATGAACGCGGCGCCTCCGCCCAGCAGCAGCGCGTACGTCGCCGGATCGGTGAAAAGCGTCGCAGGGGCGGGCCCGTCGATGAGCCGGACCGACACCTCGACCACCCCGAACCCGCACCCCGCGCCCAGGCCGAGCGCGAGCGCCCGCCCGCGTCCGGGCAGCCGCCCGGCGAACGCCCCGACGAGCAGGACGGCGAAGGCGGTGCCCAGCATCGCGTACGTGAGCGCCGTCGAACCGGCCCTGTCCCCCTCCGCGCCGGACGCCAGCCCCAGCATCGCGAGCCCCGCGCACACCACCGCGACCGCGCCCCACTCGATCCCGCTCAGCCGTACGCGGAGGAGCCACGCCGCCACCACCGCCGTCACCGCGAGACTCGCGGCGAGCGCCGCCCCCACCGCGTAGATCGGCAGCGACCGCAGGGCCGCGATCTGCAGCACGAACCCGACCCCGTCGAGCGCGAGCCCGGCGAGATACCGCCACTCCCGCACGGCCCGCAGGAACAGCGCGGCGTCCACCCCGGAAGCCGCCTCGGAGGACTCCGTCCCCGGCCCGGCCGCCCGCGCGGCGATCGCCTGCAACACCGTCGCCGTCCCGAAGCACACCGACGCACCAAGGGCACACAGCATTCCAAAGAGCACAAAGTGACTTTAGAGGAGGGGAAGTTGGGGTAGCCGCTTGTACAACCGGGGCACGTGATCTTTACGCTGTCGGACTGACGAGCCCGTTGGACGGGCCGAACGGGGGAGAGACATGGCGGAGCAGCGCAGAAGACTACGGTCCAGCACGGTCGTACTCGGTGGCATGGGCATCCTCGCGACAGCCCTCACCTCGTGCGGGTCGGATCCCGACCGCCGCTGTGTGGACCGCGACAGCTACGACTACACGGGCGGCTACAAGGTCGTCGCCGACAAGAACTGCGCGTCCGGCTCCGGCTCCACGTCGTCGGGCAGGAAGCGCGGGACGAGCGGGAGCGGCAAGACCGACGCCGCCTGGTACTACGACGCCGACGTCTCCGCTGGCCGCGCCGAGGACGGCACCTTCAGCCGCAGCGAGGCCGTCGACCGGGACGGCTTCGGCTGCTCGGGCTCGGGCAGCGGCGGCGGCTGACCGGGACACGGAACGCACTCACGGATCTACGGACTACTGACGGATCTACGGACACACGACTGTGGAACGCCGAACCATAAAACCCCGCCCCGACTGGCAGCGAACGGTCGAGGAACAGGGCCTCATCTATCCCCTCACCCGCTACCCGGACGACTCCCTGCGCCCCTACTGGGACGAGTCCGCCCACTACGTCTTCTCCCTGCCCGAGGTCGAGGCACTGGAGGAGGTCGTCGAGGAACTCCACACGATGTGCCTGGCCGCGGCCGAGCACATCGTCACCGAAAACCGCTTCGCCGACCTCGGGATCACCGACCCGCGCGTGGCGCAGCCGGTCGCCGAGGCCTGGCGTCGCCGCGCCGAACTCCCCTCCCTGTACGGGCGTTTCGACCTCCGCTACGACGGCACGGGCCCGGCGAAGCTCCTGGAGTACAACGCCGACACCCCGACCTCGCTCGTCGAGGCCGCGAGCCCCCAGTGGTTCTGGATGGAGGAACGCTTCCCCGGCGCCGACCAGTGGAACTCCCTCCACGAACGGCTCGTCGAAGCCTGGCGCAAACAGGCCTCCCTCCTCCCGCCCGGCAGCCCCCTCTACTTCGCGCACTCCGCCGCCGACGAACTCGGCGAGGACCTCATGACGGTCGGCTATCTGAAGGAGACCGCGGAACAGGCCGGCCTCGACACCGCCTGGATCGCGATGGAGGAGATCGGCTGGGACCGCCTCTCCGGACGCTTCGTCGACAAGCAGCTCCGCTTCATCCGCAGCTGCTTCAAGCTCTACCCCTGGGAATGGCTCACCACCGACCGCTTCGCCCCGCACGTCCTCGCCACCCTCGACAACGGCGGCGGCACCGGCACGACGATGTGGATCGAACCCGCCTGGAAGATGCTCCTCAGCAACAAAGCCCTCCTCGCGATCCTCTGGGAGCTGTACCCGGACCACCCGAACCTCCTCCCCGCCTACCTCGACGGCCCCCGCGAACTGGCCACCACCAGCGGATACGTGGCCAAACCCCTCCTCGGCCGCGAGGGCGCCGGCGTCACCATCCACGAACCCGGTTCCGGTCCCGTCGCCCTCCGCGAGGAGACCTGCTGCTATCAGGAGCTGGCACCCCTGCCGTCCTTCGACGGCAACCGGGTCGTCCTCGGCGCCTGGGTCGTCGGACACGAGTCGGCCGGCCTCGGCATCCGTGAATCGTCCGGCCTGGTGACGGACGAATACGCGCGCTTCCTGCCGCACGTGATCCTGTGACCCACGGCGGGGACCGGTCCCGACCGGGCCCTGCCGTCGCTCGCATGGTGGACGGCGCGCCCTCTCCCGTGGACCCTCCCGGTACGCTGATCCACGGGCCGTGACTGGCGCGCTGGGATGGGATCGACCATCGGGGAGCGGCCCGGGAACCGTGTGCCGTGCGCCTGGGCCGAACCGTGAACGCCGAACGCCACGTCCGGAGGCCGTCATGCCAGAGCCCCTTTCCACCGAATCCACCGCCTTCCGTAGCGCCCTCGAAGTGATCCGTGCCGTCGAACCCCGGATCGCCGACGCCATCGGGCAGGAGGTCGCCGACCAGCGCGA
This sequence comes from Streptomyces sp. NPDC060205, assembly GCF_042728395.1. NCBI lineage: Bacteria > Bacillati > Actinomycetota > Actinomycetes > Kitasatosporales > Streptomycetaceae > Streptomyces > Streptomyces sp. NPDC060205. Next base: position 28,648 of record NZ_JBHWZP010000075.1, on the reverse strand, counting down.
GATGCTCAAGCTGATCGCCTCCGAGAACTACGCCTCCCCGGCCACCCTTCTCGCGATGGGCAACTGGTTCAGCGACAAGTACGCGGAAGGCACCGTCGGCCGCCGCTTCTACGCCGGCTGTCGCAACGTGGACACCGTCGAGTCCCTCGCCGCCGAGCACGCCCGCGAGCTCTTCGGCGCGGAGCACGCCTACGCCCAGCCGCACTCCGGCATCGACGCCAACCTCGTCGCCTTCTGGGCCGTCCTCGCCCAGCGCGTCGAGGCCCCCGCCCTGGAGAAGGCCGGCGTCCGCAACGTCAACGACCTCTCCGAGGCCGACTGGGCCGAGCTGCGCCAGGCATTCGGCAACCAGCGCATGCTCGGCATGTCCCTGGACGCCGGCGGCCACCTCACCCACGGCTTCCGCCCGAACATCTCCGGCAAGATGTTCGACCAGCGCTCCTACGGCACCGACCCCACCACCGGCCTCATCGACTACGAGGCCCTGCGCGTCACCGCCCGCGAGTTCAAGCCGATGATCATCGTCGCCGGCTACTCCGCCTACCCCCGTCTCGTGAACTTCCGGATCATGCGCGAGATCGCCGACGAGGTCGGTGCCACGCTCATGGTGGACATGGCCCACTTCGCGGGCCTCGTCGCCGGCAAGGTCCTCACCGGGGACTTCGACCCGGTCCCGCACGCCCAGATCGTCACCACGACCACCCACAAGTCGCTGCGCGGCCCGCGCGGCGGCATGGTCCTGTGCGACTCGTCGCTCGCCGACCAGGTCGACCGCGGCTGCCCGATGGTCCTCGGCGGCCCCCTTCCGCACGTCATGGCCGCCAAGGCGGTCGCCCTCGCCGAGGCACGCCGCCCCGAGTTCCGCGACTACGCCCAGGCCGTCGTCGACAACGCCCGCTCCCTCGCCGAGGGCCTGATGCGGCGCGGCGCCACGCTGGTCACCGGTGGCACGGACAATCACCTCAACCTCATCGATGTCGCCTCCTCCTACGGCCTCACCGGCCGCCAGGCCGAGTCGGCCCTGCTCGACTCGGGCATCGTCACCAACCGCAACGCGATCCCCGCCGACCCGAACGGCGCCTGGTACACCTCGGGCATCCGCATCGGCACGCCCGCGCTGACCACCCGGGGCCTCGGAGCCACCGAGATGGACGAGATCGCGGGCCTCATCGACCGCGTCCTCACCACCACGGAACCGGGCACCACCAAGAAGGGCACCCCTTCCAAGGCCCAGCACGTCCTCGACCCGAAGATCGCGGACGAGATCTCCCACCGCGCGACCGATCTCCTCACCGGCTTCCCGCTGTACCCGGAGATCGACCTCGGCTGAGTTCCCGGCCACCGGGGCCCGACTGTCCGGGCCCCGGCCACCCCGTCCCCCGGCCACCTCGGCCCCCGACCCCGCCGACCGTGGCCACCCCGGCCCCGGCCGGCCGTCTCACAAGTCGATCAGCTCCTGTCGTGACTCCCGCGGCGGCCCCGGCTCACGCCCGGCCGCCGCGCGGCGTATCAGCAGAGTGCCGCCCGAGCCGAGGACGACCCCGGCCGCCAGGCCCGACGCGACCCCCGGCGCCGCCCACCACGCCCGGCCCCCGGCGCGGGACCCGGCACCCACGACGGGTGCGGAACCGAACAACTGCCGTCGCTCCACCTGGTCGTAGACCGACCGTGGTGCCCGGTGCCAGCGGATGTCGTCGTCGTTCACGTCGAGTGCCGGGTCGGACCGGATCCAGGGCGTGCCGTCCTTCGCGAGGAACACCTGGTCCTGGCGCCCCATGAAGATGTCGCCCCCGGGCGCACTGTCCGTCTCCGGCCAGCCACCCACTCCGGTCGTCCCCCAGACGACCGTGGCCCGCACGGCAGGGAAGCGGCCTTCGAGCCAGTCCTGCGGAACCTTCTGCGTGCCGGTGGCCGTCGGTCCCGTCAACTGCCAGAGCCGTGCGAAGTCCGGCTCCCCTGACCTCACGCTCGTGGTCCGTCCCGAACCGTCGCCCGCCACGACGACCGCGAGATTCGGTGAGCCGCCTTCCGTGGCCGAGCCCGCCGAGTGCGCCGACGCCGCCCCGACCCCCACGACCAGAGCGAACGCGGCGGCCACAGCGACGACGGCGAACACGGCGACAGCAGCGAGCACGGTGCACGCCCTGAACACGGCGACCGGCGTGCCCGTACCCGAGCCGGAGCCGGAGCCGGAGCCGGAGCCGGAGCCGGAGCCCGAGCCCGAGCCGGGGCCCGCGCCTGTTCCCGAGCCCGCCCCCGCGCCTGTTCCCGAGCCCGAACCCGAACCAGCACCCGTTCCCGCCCCCGGCCGGACCACCCCCTCAGCCATCGCTCGGCCCCCGCCGAGGCCACCACGTGCCCATCTCTCCTCGCATCCCCACCACTCCTCGCCCCCGCGCCCGCCCTGCTCCCCGGCGCCCCCGTACGCCCCGCACCCCCGCACCCCCGCACCCCCGCACCCCGCGGTGCGGTCCGTCCGCGACCGTCTGTCACTTCTGGTACACCGCTCGACCCGCCGGGGTTCCTACTCCGCGTCCACGAAAAAAATCCGCCCCGACGCGAACCCGCTACGGCAACGACCTCGCGATCTCCACCGCCCGCGTCCTCGACGCCACGCCCTCCAGCCGGAGCGTGATGTCGCCCCCGTGCATCCACAGCAGCGTGGGGCCGGCGGTCCGGACGGAGCGAGTGAAGTCGCCGTCCGAGTCCACCAGCCAGAGCCGCAGCAGATGCGGCTCGGAGAACCACAGCGCCCGGCCGCCGGCGAATTCCGCGTCCTCGTCCAGCGGGACGTACTCCGGCGGCTCCGGCACGACCTTCGCGAAACCGGGGCTCAGCGACGCCGGATACTCGTCGAGCCGGATCGTGTGCCCCCGCTCGCGCCAGCACAGGCTCATCAGGAACCGCTCCTCGGGCTCCCGGGTCACCGTCACCACGTCCGGGCGCCCGAGGGCAGGCGGTGTGCGGGGCGCGAACCCGGCCCGCCGGCCCGCCTCGGCGAGAGTGAGGGACGGGCCGCCGCAGCCCGGCACCGCAGCACCGGGCGACGGCTTCACCGAAGGGTCGTGCCGCACCTCGACCCCGCCGAAGTCGAACCAGTCGACGACCGCGGCGCGCACCGGAGGCGTGAGCACGAGGACCGTCAGCAGACCGCACAGACCCGCGGTCAGCACGCGCCCGCGCGACCGCACCCAGCGGCGCAGCGCCCGCAGCCGCTCGGCCGGGGCAGGCGGCTCGGCCACGGGGGTCGGCACGCGCTCGGCGAGTATCTGTTCCAGCACCCGCTCGACCATCGACTCGCCGCCCGGGTCCCCGGGCCGGTCCATCGACCGCCCGAGCGCCCGCAGCTCCTCCGTCAGCCGCGTGACACCCTCCCGCTCAGGCCCCGGCCCATGGACGCCCCCCTTGTCCCGCCCGGACCGCCCCACGTCACCGGAGGCCTCCCCGCCCCCGTCCTCGTACCGCTCACTCATGCTCGTCACCTCCTTTCCGTGCCCTCTGACGCTGCGGTCCCTGCGGCTCCTGCTGCTTCTCAAGCTCCTCCAGCCGCTCCCGGTGCGGTCCGAAGTCCGGGAGGAGTCTGCTCAGCTTTCGCAGGGCGCGGTTGAGCCGGGATTTCACCGTCCCGCGCGGCCAGCCCAGGGCCTGGGCCGTCTCCGACTCGTCCATCTCCAGCAGATAGCGGTAGGTGACGACCAGGCGGTGCTCCTCGCCGAGGCTCTCCAGCGCGGTCAGCAGTGCCGTCCTGCGCTCGGTCTCCAGCGCCGCGGTCGCCGGGTCCGCCGATTCCGGTATCAGCGGCTCCGCCTCCACGAGCGCGGCCTCGCGGCCGGCCAGGGTCCGCTGCCGCAGCGCCGTCCGCACTGTGTTCCTCGTCTCATTGGCGACGATCGAGAGCAGCCACGGTCGGAACGCCGCGCCGTCCCGAAAACGCCCCAGGGAGCAGTAGGCCTTGAAGAAGGCCTGCTGCACCACGTCCTCCGCGTCCGCCCCGGCCCCCAGCGCCGCGGCGGCCCTGAGCGCGAGGCCCGTATGGGCACGCACCAGCTGCGCGTACGCCTCCGGCTCTCCGGCGCGCACCCGTGCGATGACCGCGTCCTCATCGACGATGCGGCCCCCCTCCCGCGCCTCCACACCTGTCCCCGAACTCGTCCCCACACTCTTGTTACACCGCCGGAGACAGATCGGTTCCCACCTGTTTCCGACCAGTTCCGGAGCGGCCCCCGACACCTGAGAGAATGGTGAGCATGGCTCTTGACCGTCCCCGTGTGCTTTCTGGAATCCAGCCCACCGCAGGCTCGTTCCACCTCGGCAACTACCTCGGCGCCGTCCGCCAGTGGGTGGCCCTGCAGGAGTCCCACGACGCCTTCTACATGGTCGTGGACCTGCATGCGATCACCCTTCCGCAGGACCCCGCCGACCTGCGCGCGAACACCCGGCTCGCCGCCGCGCAGCTGCTGGCCGCCGGGCTCGACCCCGAGCGCTGCACACTCTTCGTCCAGAGCCATGTTCCCGAGCACGCCCAGCTCGCGTGGATCATGAACTGCCTCACCGGTTTCGGCGAGGCCTCCCGCATGACCCAGTTCAAGGACAAGTCCGCCAGGCAGGGCGCCGACCGCGCCTCCGTCGGCCTCTTCACGTACCCGATCCTCCAGGTCGCGGACATCCTGCTGTACCAGGCCAACGAGGTCCCCGTGGGCGAGGACCAGCGCCAGCACATCGAGCTGACGCGTGATCTCGCCGAGCGGTTCAACAGCCGCCTGGGGCAGACGTTCACGGTTCCGAAGCCGTACATCCTCAAGGAGACGGCGAAGATCTTCGATCTTCAGGACCCGGCGATCAAGATGAGCAAGTCGGCGTCGACGCCGAAGGGCCTCATCAACCTCCTCGACGACCCCAAGGCCACCGCGAAGAAGGTCAAGAGCGCGGTCACCGACACGGACACGGTCATCAGGTTCGACCCCGTGGAGAAGCCGGGCGTCAGCAATCTGCTGAGCATCTACTCCACCCTCACCGGCACCGGTATCGCGGAACTGGAGCAGAAGTACGTCGGCAAGGGCTACGGTGCGCTGAAGACGGACCTGGCGGAGGTCATGGTCGACTTCGTGACGCCCTTCCGGGAGCGCACCCAGCAGTATCTGGACGACCCGGAGACGCTCGACTCGATCCTGGCCAAGGGAGCGGAGAAGGCTCGCGCGGTCGCGGCGGAGACGCTCGCCCAGGCGTACGACAAGGTGGGCTTCCTGCCCGCCAAGCACTGATCGCCGGGACGAGACCAGGACAACACCGGCACGACATCCGGAACGGGCCCGCACCGCCGTACAGTCGATAGCCGAACCGGCGGCAACTTTCGCCCGACCGGACCGCCCACACGGTGCGACAGAACACCGGCACAACGACAGGAGACGACGTGGGGACCGTAACGATCGGTGTGTCGATCGCGGTCCCGGAGCCACATGGCAGCCTGCTCCAGGAGCGGCGCGCGGGCTTCGGCGACCCCGCGGCTTCCGGCATTCCCACCCACGTCACACTGCTGCCGCCGACCGAGGTCGAGCGGTCGGCGCTGCCCGCGATCGAGACGCATCTCGTGGAGGTCGCGGCGGCCGGCCGGCCCTTCTCGATGCGGCTGAACGGCACGGGAACGTTCCGTCCGCTGTCGCCGGTCGTGTTCGTGCAGGTGGTCGAGGGCGCCGAGGCCTGCACCTGGCTGCAGAAGCAGGTCAGGGACGCCTCCGGGCCCGTGGCGCGCGAGCTGCAGTTCCCGTACCACCCGCATGTGACGGTGGCGCACGGCATCGACGAGGAGTCGATGGACCGGGCCTTCGAGGAGCTGGCGGAGTACGAGGCGCAGTGGCCGTGCACCGGATTCGCGCTCTACGAGCAGGGGGCCGACGGGGTGTGGCGCAGGTTGCGTGACTACGTCTTCGGGGGTGCGGTCGTGCCGCCGCAGGCGACGCATGTGGAGCGGGGTCCACTTCCGGCGTGCTGACGGGGCGCCCGGGGGCGGGGGCCTGAGGGGGCTTGAGGTCCGGTGCGCGGCTGCGGGCCGGTGGGGGCTTGTCGCGCAGTTCCCCGCGCCCCTGGGGTGAGTGGGGGCTCAGCCGGGTTCTCGTCTGCGGGTTCGTCGTGGTTGGCCGCGCAGTTCCCCGCGCCCCTGGGGTGGGTGGGGGGTTCGGCCGGGTTCTTGTCTGCGGGTTCGTTGTGGTTGGCCGCGCCGTTCCCCGCGCCCCTTAAGGGGCGCAGCCCCCACGAGGTCCCGCCCGCTACAGCGGCAGGCGGCGGAATACCCCCCGTGGGACGTGTCGCAACGCCGACATGACCAGGCGGAGTGCCCCGGGTACCCATACCGTTTCCGAGCGGCGGCGCAGGCCCGTTTCGATGGCTGTGGCTACCGCCTCGGGGGTGGTCGCGAGGGGGGCCTCCTCCAGGCCCTCCGTCATCCTGGAGCGGACGAAGCCGGGGCGTACGACCATCACGTGGACGCCCGTGCCGTACAGCGCGTCCCCCAGGCCCTGGGTGAACGCGTCGAGGCCCGCCTTGCTGGAGCCGTAGATGAAGTTGGCGCGGCGGGCCCGCTCGCCCGCCACCGAGGAGAGCACCACCAGGGAGCCGTGGCCTTGCGCCTGGAGGGCCCGCGCGCACACCAGGCCCGACGACACGGCGCCCGTGTAGTTGGTCTGGGCGACCCGTACCGCCGCGCCGGGCTCGTTCTCGTCGTGCGACTGGTCGCCCAGGACGCCGAACGCGAGCAGCACCATGTCGATGTCGCCCTCGGCGAAGACCTTGCCGAGGGCCGCCTCGTGGGCGTCGGGGTCGAGCGCGTCGAAGTCGACGGTACGGACGTCCGCGCCGAGTTCGCGCAGTCCGGCGGCGGCCGATTCCAGGCCGGGGGAGGGGCGGCCCGCGAGCCACACCGTGCGGGTGCGGCGGGCGATCAGCCGCCGTGCGGTGGCGAGCCCGATCTCGGACGTGCCGCCGAGGACGAGCAGGGACTGGGGGATGCCGAAGGCGTCCTTCATGAAACCGAACTCCTATGGGGAGAGGGCCGACAGGGCAGGTGGCCGGGGTCAGAGCCCGAGGCGCCGGGACAGGTCGGAGGTGAACACGGACCGCGGGTCCAGCTCCGCGCGCAGCGCCCGGAACTCGCCGAGCCGCGGGTACATCGCCGTGAGCAGCTCGGGCCGCAGCCGGGAGTCCTTGGCGAGGTAGACCCGCCCGTCGGCCGCGGCGACCTCCTCGTCCAGTTCGTCGAGGAAGCCGCCGAGCCCCGGCAGGTTCGCGGGGATGTCGAGGGCGAGGGTCCAGCCGGGCATCGGGAAGGACAGCCAGCCCGGGTCGCCCTCGCCGAACCGCTTGAGGACGGCGAGGAAGGACGGGCAGCGACGCTGCGAGATGCGCCGCACGATCCGGCGCAGGGTCTCCTCCTGCCCGTAGCCGACGACGAACTGGTACTGCACGAAACCGCCGCGCCCGTAGACGCGGTTCCAGTGCGGCACCCCGTCCAGGGGGTGGAAGAACGTGGACATCCGCTGGAGTTCGCCCACCCGCGCGCGGGGCGCCTTGCGGTACCAGAGCTCGTTGAAGAGGCCCACCGTCGTACGGCCCAGCAGGCCCTCGGGGACGAAGGAGGGCGCGGCGGGAAGACGTCCCGGACGGAACTCCAAAGGGGCTCTACGCGCGCGCGTGCGGCCGTCCAGCGCCTCCAGGGGGGCGTGATCGCCCCGGGTGAGCACCGAACGGCCCATGGACGCGCCGCGGGCCAGCAGGTCGATCCAGGCGACCGAGTAGCGGTAGCGGTGGTCGGTGGCCGTGAGGCGGGCCATCAAGTCGTCCAGGTCCGTGGCGCGTTCCGTGTCGACGGACATCAACGACGTCGCCACGGGCTGCAGCCGGACGGTGGCCGTCAGGATGACGCCGGTCAGGCCCATCCCGCCCGCCGTGGCGTCGAACAGGGGCGTTCCCCGGTCCACCATGCGGATCTGTCCGTCGGCGGTCAGCAGTTCGAAGGACAGGACGTGCCGGGCGAACGAGCCGGACACATGGTGGTTCTTGCCGTGGATGTCCGCGCCGATCGCCCCGCCGACCGTCACATAGCGGGTCCCGGGAGTCACCGGCACGAACCAGCCCAGCGGCAGCAGTACTTCCATGAGGCGGTGCAGGGAGACACCGGCGCCGCACAGCACGGTCCCGCCGTCCACGTCGACCGCGTGGACGCTGTCGAGCCCCGTCATGTCGAACACGGCCCCGCCCGCGTTCTGTGCCGCGTCCCCGTACGCCCGTCCCAGGCCCCGGGCGATGCCTCCGCGGGCCCCGCACTCCCGGACGGCCGCCACGGCCTCCTCGTACGAACGGGGGCGCACCAGGCGGGCTGCGGTGGGAGCGGTGCGGCCCCACCCCGTGACGGAAACCGTGTCGGTAGGCATGCCAGTGACCGTATCGAGCCGAAGTTGCCTTTAGTTACCTAACATCCCTCTACATCCCTTTCCTCCCCGAAATGGGTGATTAATGGGATGTCGCTCAATATTGCCGGAGCTGTAGCCCTGTCGACGTGAACAGTGAGTCCCCATGGACCACCACGACGAGCGCCCTGACCTGGACCACCGGATCCTGACGGCCCTCCACGCACGCGGCACAGGCCCCGCAGTCGCCGCCGCCGCGCGGACCCTGTCCCTGGCGGGAGAGCACGGCGCGCTGTGGCTCGCGGCGGGCCTCGCGGGCGCCGCCGCCGACCGGGAGCGGCGCGGCGCCTGGCTGCGCGGCACGGCCCTGACCGCGGGCGCGCACCTCGCCAGCATGGGCGTGAAACGGCTCGTACGCCGTCCGCGTCCCGGTCATGTCGAGCCGCTGGTCCGCACCGCGGGCCGGCACTCCTTCCCCAGCTCGCACGCCACGTCCGCGGTGGCCGCCGCCGTGGCCTTCGGCGCGCTCGGCGCACGCGTGGTGCCCGCGCTGGCCGCCGCGATGTGCGTGTCGCGCGTGGTCGTCGGCGTCCACTACCCCTCGGACGTCGCCGCGGGCGCCGCCCTCGGCGCGGTCACGGCCCGGCTGGGCGCCCGCTGGATGACAGGAGGCCGTGACCATGGCTGAGACGGCCCTTCTGGGGAGTGCGAAGAGTCAGGGGAGCCCGGGGACCGCGGAGGGGACACGGGGCGACCGGCCCGCCCCGCCGAAAAGTGGCCTCCTGAAGGGGCTCATCAGGACCGCCCGTCCGAAACAGTGGGTCAAGAACGTCCTCGTGGTCGCCGCCCCGGCCGCCGCGGGCGAACTCTTCTCACGCCACGCACTCGTCCAGGTCGCCCTGGTCTTCGTGCTGTTCACGGCCTGCGCGGCGAGCGTCTACCTGGTCAACGACGCCCGCGACGCCGACGCCGACCGCGCCCACCCGGTCAAACGCCACCGGCCGGTCGCCGCGGGCGTGGTGCCCGTCCCGGTCGCCTACTCCGTAGGCATCGTTCTCGCCGTCGTCGCCCCCACCGTGGCCGCCTTCGTGTGCTCGCCGCTCACCTCGGCGCTGCTCACCGCCTACCTGGGGATGCAGTTCGCGTACTGCATCAGCCTCAAGCACGTCCTGGTCGTCGATCTCGCCGTGGTGACCACCGGATTCCTGATGCGGGCGATGATCGGCGGGCTCGCGCTCGACATCCCGCTGTCGCGCTGGTTCCTGATCACCACCGGCTTCGGCGCGCTGTTCATGGTGTCCGCCAAGCGCTACTCCGAGGCCGTCCAGATGGCCGGGAAAGCGGGCGCCACGCGCGCGTTGCTCACCGAGTACACCGTCGGCTACCTGCGCTTCGTCTGGCAGCTCGCCGCCTCCGTCGCCGTCCTCGGCTACTGCCTGTGGGCCCTGGAGGAGGGCGGCCTGCCGCACACCAGCGTGCTGCCGTGGCGACAGTTGTCGATGGTCGCCTTCATCCTGGCCGTCCTGCGGTACGCGGTCTTCGCCGACCGGGGCACCGCGGGCGAACCCGAGGACGTGGTCCTGCGCGACCGCGCGCTCGCCCTCATCGGCGTGGCCTGGCTCGCCATGTACGGCCTGGCGGTGGCCAACTGGTGAGCGGGGCGCGCAGCGCGGGAACAGGGGGAGTGCACCGGGCGCCCCCGCCGCACGCGGGCCGGCCGCACCGCCGGGAACTGCTCGGCTTCGCCGCCGCGGGCCTCCTCGCGTACGCCGCCGACCTCGCCCTCTTCCTCTGGCTGCGCGGCCCGGCCGGGCTCGACCCGCTGACCGCCAAGGCCCTGTCGTTCGTGGCGGGCTGCTCGGTCGCGTACGCGGGCAACGCGCTGGGTACGTACCGGCACACGACCACGAGCCTGCTCCAGTACGGGATCTTCTTCGGAGTGAACATCGCGGGCGCCCTGGTGCAGTTGCTGTGCCTCCTCGTGAGCCACTACGGCCTCGGGTTCACCTCCCCGCGCGCGGACACCGTGTCGGGCGCGGGGATCGGCATGGCGCTCGCCACGGTCCTGCGCTTTTGGGGTACGAGGACATTGGTTTTCCGAAGCGAGGGCAGAGTCGGATCATGGACTGGCTGAAAAAGCTCCCCGTCGTGGGCCCGTGGGTCGCACGGCTGATGCTCACGCACGCCTGGCGCTCGTACGAACGGCTGGACCGGGTGAAGTGGACGCGGCTCGCCGCCGCGATGACCTTCATCAGCTTCCTCGCGCTCTTCCCGCTGATCACCGTGGCCGCCGCCATCGCCGCCGCGGCCCTCGACGAGAAGGGGGTGCAGACACTTGAGGACAAGATCGCCGAGCAGATCCCCGGCATCGCCGAACAGCTCGACATCGGCGCCCTCGTCGACAACGCCGGCACCGTCGGACTCATCGCGGGCGCCCTGCTGCTGTTCACCGGCATCGGCTGGGTCGGCTCGATGCGCGAGTGCCTGCGCGCGGTCTGGGAGCTGCCGGACGAGGAGGAGAACCCGATCCTGCGCAAGCTCGTGGACGGCGGCGTGCTCGTCGGCCTCGGCGGCGCCGCCCTCGTCACGATCGCCGCGTCCACCCTCGCGTCGACCGCCGTGGGCTGGACCACCCGGCAGCTCGGCATCGACGAGGGCGGCTGGGGCGGGGTGCTGCTGCGGGTGGCCGCGTTCGCCGTGGCCGTCCTCGCCGCCTTCCTGCTGCTCCTGTACCTGCTGACGCTGCTCCCCGGCGTCCAGCCCGAGCGGCGCCGTCTCCTCGTCGCCGCACTGATCGGCGCCGCCGGGTTCGAACTGCTGAAACTGCTGCTCAGCGGCTATATCCAGGGAGTCGCGGCGAAGAGCATGTACGGGGCGTTCGGGGTGCCCGTCGCGCTGCTGCTGTGGATCAACTTCACGTCCAAGCTGCTGCTGTTCTGCGCGTCCTGGACGGCGACGGGGCACAAGGAGACGGCGGAGCCGGCCGGGACGGACGACGCCGCGGACCTCAACGGCGGCGACGCATCAGCTCCGGCAGCGGCCAGCGGCGGTTGATCAGGAAGACACCGGCGGCGAGCAGGGCCAGGACGCCGCCGGTGATCGCCAGGGCGATGCCGACACCGCCCGAACCCGAACCGTCCGTCTTCGACGCGGCGGCCACCGCCTTCGACTTGGCCGCGCCGTCACCCGAACCGCCCGCCTCGCCGGAGGCGTTCGCGCCCGGCTGCGCGCCCGTGTCCGCGCTCTTCGGCGGCACCAGCTCGCCGACCGGGGAGACCTTGCCCGAGGCCTTGAAGCCCCAGTCGAGGAGCTTGGCGGTCTCCTTGTAGACCTCGTCGTGCTCCTGCTTCTGCGGGTTCATGACCGTGACGAGCAGCACCCGGCCGTCGCGCTCGGCGACCCCGGTGAAGGTCGCGCCCGCGTTCGTGGTGTTGCCGTTCTTCACACCCGCGATGCCCTGGTAGGCGTCCAGGCCGTAGTCGCCGGTCAGTAGCCGGTTGGTGTTCTGGATCTCGAAGGACCCGCGGGTGGTCTTGCCCTTCTTGTTCTTCTTCGTCTCACCGGGGAACTTCGCGCGGACCGTCGAGCAGTACTCCCGGAAGTCCTCGTTCTGCAGGCCGGAGCGGGCGAACAGGGTCAGGTCGTACGCCGACGACACCTGGCGCTTCTCGTCGTAGCCGTCCGGGCTGACCACGTTCGTGTCGAGCGCCTGGAGTTCCTCGGCGCGCGCGTTCATGTCCGCGACGGTCCGGTCGACGCCCCCGTTCATCGCGGACAGGACGTGCACGGCGTCGTTGCCGGAGCGAAGGAAGACACCGAGCCACAGATCGTGGACCGTGTACGTCTCGTCCTCCTTGACGCCCACCATGCTGGAGCCCGCGCCGATGCCCGCCAGGTCCGTGGGGACGACCTTGTGCTTCTGCTTCTTGGGGAACTTCGGCAGCAGGGTGTCGGCGAACAGCATCTTCAAAGTGCTCGCCGGAGGCAGCCGCCAGTGCGCGTTGTGCGCGGCCAGGACGTCGCCGGACTCGGCGTCCGCGACGATCCAGGAGCGGGCACTCAGATCCTTCGGCAGGACCGGCGCGCCGGTACCGAGGTTCGCCTGCGTCCCGGGCTGCGCGAGCAGGGCGCCGCCCACGGACGACATGTCCGCCGGCGGTGTGGCCGAGGGGCTGGCCGACGGGCTCGGCTTCGGCTTGTCCGCCGAGAAGGCGGCCGAGGCCGCGACGGCGGGCGCGGTGGCGGTCGCCGTGAGCGCGAGCGAGAACGACAACAGGGTGGCGGAAGTGACCAGCAAGGACGACTTGGCGGTCTTTTTCATGGCGGGCACGGTCGAGAACGTACAGGGCGCGGGGAGGGACGTCGTAGGGGCCTCCTCGCCGGGGCCCTTTCCGGCCGGGGCTTTTCCGCCACCGTGCCGTGCGCCGTGGCCGGACCCACCCCGGGCGCCGGTTCCGTTCGAGTGCGGCGATACTGAACCCATGAAGCTCAGCCGTCCCCTCTCCTGGTTCCTGCTCGCCTTCGGAGTGTGGAGCTGGGTCATTTGGGTCACTTTCATCAAAAATCTCTGGAAGGACGGCAGCGGGCTCGCGTTCGACGACGCGGGCGATCCGACCGGGTACTTCTGGGTGCACCTGACGCTCGCCGTTGTCTCCTTTGTCTTGGGGACGGTTGTCGGGGGCATCGGGTTGCGCGGTGTCCGGGCCTTGCGCCACACGCCGTCGTCGTAACGCACAACGTCATAACGTCATAACGGGAGAGTCGTCGCGTGGTCATCGTGTTCGTCGTGGTGGTGGTTCTGGTCCTGGCCGTGTTCGCGGGGCTGCACTGGTACCTGTGGCGCCGGCTGGTACGTGACACGACAGCGCGGCCCGGGGTGTCCCGGCGCGCGGGCACGGCCGTGATCGTCGGCGGTCCGCTGCTGATGTTCGCGGCGATCACGGCCGAGCAGACGGGCGCGCCGTTCTGGCTGCAGCAGGTACTGGCCTGGCCCGGCTTCCTGTGGATGGCGCTGTCGCTGTACCTGCTGGTGGCGCTGCTGGTCGGCGAGGCCGTACGGCCGCTGCTGCGCAGGGCTCTGGACCGGCGTACGCCGCCCGCGGCCGAGCCGGTTGCCGAGCCGGCCGTCGAACCGGCGGAGGTGCGCGAGGCCGCGCACGTACCGTCGGGGGCGTCGGCGGCCGTGGAGGCGCCTGCCAGGGAAGCGGCGGCCCAGGAGGCTGAGCGGCCCGCGGAGGAACCGGCGTCCGGATCCGCGCCCGCGCCCGCGCCCGCCGGACCCTCGCGACGGCTCCTCATCTCGCGGGTCGTGGGCGGGGCCGCGGCGGCTGCCGCCGTGGGGACCGTGGGGTACGGGACGTACGGCGTCCTGAGCGGGCCCAAGGTCAAGCGGGTCACCGTGCCGCTGGCCAAGCTCCCGAGAGCCGCCCACGGGTACCGGATCGCCGTCGTCAGCGACATCCACCTCGGGCCCGTGCTGGGGCGCGGCTTCGCCCAGAAGGTCGTCGACACGATCAACTCCACGCAGCCCGACCTGATCGCGGTCGTGGGCGACCTCGTCGACGGCAGCGTGAAGGACCTCGGGCCCGCCGCCGCGCCGCTCGCGCAACTGCGGGCACGGCACGGCTCGTTCTTCGTCACCGGGAACCACGAGTACTTCTCCGGGGCCGAGGAGTGGGTCGCGCGCGTACGTGAACTGGGGCTGAACCCGCTGGAGAACGCCCGCACCGAGCTGGCCCACTTCGACCTCGCCGGGGTCAACGACATCGCCGGGGAGGACGAGGGACAGGGGCCCGACTACGCGAAGGCCCTCGGCGACCGGGACCGCGCCCGCGCGTGTGTCCTGCTCGCCCACCAGCCCGTACAGATCCATGACGCCGTGGACCACGGGGTGGACCTCCAGCTCTCCGGGCACACCCACGGCGGGCAGTTGTGGCCCGGCAACCTCGTCGCGGACCTCGCCAATCCGACCCTCGCAGGGCTGGAGCGCTACGGGGACACGCAGTTGTACGTGTCGCGGGGCGCCGGGGCATGGGGGCCGCCCACGCGGGTGGGGGCGCCCTCGGACATCACGGTCGTGGAACTGGCCTCCAAGCAGGCCTGACGCGGGCGTTCGACGCGGCGTCCGACCAGCTGATTCTGGACAGTCGGCGGGCCGCCTGCCGCGGCCGTACGGCCGGGAACCTTCACATGATCCGGTGAACCGCCGCGCGCGGGGTGCCTGCCGGTGTGCCGCGGCAGGGGGTGACCCACGGGCTGAACAGTGCGGACGCGGGAGGCCGGGGTACCCGGCGGACGGCAGGCGGCCTTCCGCTTGTGGAGCCGCCACGGGATCGGCCCGTCGGACGCCTGTCGCGTTCATGCAGGGTTGCAATTGCGCGAGTGACGCATCGGGCCCGCGTCACGCAGCATGTTGTGACGGAGGCGTGCGCGGGGTGAGGAGCAAACGTGTTGAGACGCAACTCCTTCCGGTTGCCCAGACACCCGGCTTCCGTCGGGCTCGCGCGGCGCCGGGTGCGGGACCATCTGTCGAACTGGGGGCACAGTTCGGGGGAGCAGGCGTTCGAGGACGTGGTGCTGCTCGTGTCCGAGCTGGCGACCAACGCGGTGCGGCACGCGCCGTTGCTTGAACGGGAGTTCGAGGTCGCGGTGACCACGCTCGCGGACGGGTCGTGTCTCATAGAGGTCTCCGACGAGAGCGCCGTGCAGCCGCGGTTGCGGTCGAACGGGGAGTACGAGGGGGAATCGGGGCGGGGGTTGCGGCTGGTGGAGAGCCTCACGACGGCGTGGGGGGTCTGGAGCCGGGGCCGCCACGGCAAGACGGTATGGGCACTGGTCCCGGCACCGGAGCCCTCCGGGCGGGGGCTGGCGGGGTGACCTGCGGGCCGTCGGGGGCGGGCCGCGCAGTTCCCCGCGCCCCCTACGGGGCCAGGCCCCGCTTTTCTGGCACCTGCGGCCCGGTGGGGGCCGATCGCGCCGTTCCCCGCGCCCCTTACGGGGCAGGGTCCCGCTTTTTCTGGCACCTGCGGGCCGGTGGGGGTGGCTCGCGCCGTTCCCCGCGCCCCTTACGGGGCACTCCTCCGGGGTGAAAGCCGGGGCGCAGCCCCGCTTTTGAGGGGCGCGGGGAACTGCGCGGCCAGCCCCCACCGGCCCGCAGGGGACAGGGCTCAAGAGTCACCCCGCGCACAAGCCCGACGGCAGTGTCACCGTCACCGTCAGGCCCGCCCCCGGTGACGTGCGTACCGTCACGTCACCGCCGTGCGCCGCCGCAACCCCCTGCACGATCGCCATCCCCAGCCCGCTCCCCGCACCCCCGCCCGCCCGGAAGAACCGGTCGAAGATGCGCGCGGCGTCCTCCTCCGCCAGCCCCGGCCCCTCGTCGGCGACCCGTACCCGCACCACCCCGTCGACCCGCTCCAGATCGAGGGCGACCGCGACATCCGCGGGCGTGTGCGTGCGTACGTTCGCCACGAGGTTGCCCAGCACCTGCCGCAGGCCCGACTCGTCCGCCCGTACGAGCAGGGCCCCCTCGGCGCGCACCGACACCGGCCGCCCCGGCTGCTGGGCCCGCAGGTCCTCCGCCGCGTCCCGCACCAGACGGCTCAGGTCGACGTTGCGGAAGCGCAGTTCGGGCTGCTGGTCGAGGCGGGCCAGGGTGAGCAGCTCGTCGACCAGGCGCCCCATCCGGTCGGCCTCCCCGGTCATCCGGTCCCACGCCCGCTTGCGTTCGGCCGGCTCCCGCAGCATGCCCTTGTCGTACAGCTGGAGATAGCCCCGGATCGCCGACAGCGGTGTACGCAGCTCGTGCGAGGCGTCCGCGACGAACCGCCGCAGCTGGGCCGCGCTGCGCTCCCGCGTCCGGTAGGCGACCTCGACCTGCTGGAGCATCGAGTTGAGGGCGAGCCGCAACTGCTCGACCTCCTGGGTCGGATGGTGGCTGGACGGCACCCGGCGGGCCAGATCCCCCTCGGCGATCGCCGACGACGTCTCCACCATGTCCTCAAGGGGCCGCAGCCGCCGGCTCACGCTCAGCATCGTCAGCACGGCGAGCAGCGCCAGCAGCAGCACACCGAAGAGCAGATCGAGCTTGAGCGCCTTGGCCATGCCCTTGTGCAGCGCGTCGGTCGACCCGGCGACCAGGATCACGGATCCGTCGGGCAGGGACGCGCCGATCACCCGGAACGGGGAACCGTCCACCGTCACGTCGCGCGGGTCCGCGTCACCGGTCAGCGCACGGGGATCGCCCACCGCCGAGGCGAGCGCACGCTGGTTCGCGGTCGGTTCGAACGTGCCGAGCGTGAGGGCCCGGCCCTCGGAGTCGACCACCGCGAACAGCGAGTCCGCGTCCGGCGGTCCCTGCGCCTCCGGGGCCCGTCCCTCCCGGACGAAGGCCAGCGCGCTCAGCGAGTCGATCTGCCGCGCGGTCAGCTGCGTACTCTCCAGGGAGTCCCGCATCCTGAGCAGCTCCGAGTCGACCTGGTCCAGCAGGTAGTACCGCATGCCCATCAGGCTCACCGCCGTCGCCAGGACGATGCCGAGCGCCAGCAGCGCCACATTGGCCACCGTCAGCTTGCCGCGCAAGGAGTGGATGCCGTGCCCGCGGCAGCGCCCGGGGATCACGCGAGCCCGTATCCGACGCCGCGCCGGGTCGTGATCACCGGGGCGCCGAGGGCGTCGAGCTTGCGCCGCAGATAGCTGATGTACGTCTCCACGACGGTCGACTCCGCGGGATGCTCGTACTGCCAGACGTGCCGCAGCAGCTGCTCCTTGGGCACGATCCGGCCGCCGTTGCGCACGAGGAAACGCAGCAGCGCGTACTCGGTCGGGGTCAGCTCGACCGTGCGGCCCGCGCGGTGCACCGAGTACGTCGTCTCGTCCAGCTCCAGGTCTCCGTAGCGCAGCGGCGGGCGCTCGGGCAGGACGTCGGCGGGGCGGGTGCGGCGCAGCACGGCGGTGATGCGGGCGATCACCTCGTCGATGTTGAACGGCTTGGTGATGTAGTCGTCGCCGAAGGAGAGCGCGCCGACGATCTCCGTGGGCGCGTCCCGCGCGGTGAGGAACACCAGCGCGAGATCGGGCTGCTTCACGCGCAGTTCGCGGCCGAGCGCCCGCCCGTCGCCGTCCGGCAGCATCACGTCGAGGAGCGCCGCGTCCGGGCGTGTGCGCTCGGCCATCGCCAGCGCCTGGCGGACGGTCCCGGCCGTCATCACCTCGAAGCGGTGGTAGCGCAGGGCGATGGTCAGCACGTCCGCGATGCTCGGCTCGTCCTCGACGACCAGCACGGTCGCGCCCTCGTGAGCGGTCATGCCCCCAGTATCGGCGCGAGCACCGACATCAGGGCCGGCTCTCCCTTTGGAGTTCCTTGTGAGTCATGGCCAGGTCATGTCCCACGGGCCGCGCCGCGCCCGATGCTGTGCCGCAGGACCTGGGGGACCAACCGACAACCGACAAACGACTAAGGGGCGTTGAGGCGTGACGACATTGGCACGGTGGTGCTATCGGCACCGGCTGGTGGTCCTGATCCTGTGGGTGGGGGCGTTGCTCGGGCTGGGCTTCGCGGGTTCCGCCGCCGGCACGAACTACGCGGACACCTTCACCCTTCCGAACACGGACTCCACGCGCGCGTACGACCTGATGGAGAAGGCCTTCCCGGAGCGGTCCGGCGACACCGACACGGTGGTGTGGAAGGTCGACGGGGGGACGGCGAGGGACGCGTCCGTACGCTCCCGGATCGAGCCCGCACTCGAAGAGATCGGGCGCATGAAGGGCGTCGGCGAGGTCAGCAGCCCGTACGCCGCCCAGGGGGCCTCGCAGATCAGCGGGAACGGGCGGATCGCGTACGCCCAGATCACCTTCACCGAGCAGGCCAACGGTGTGCCGAAGGCGCTCGTGGAGGACGTCGTCGACACCGCGCAGGGCGCCGAACGCGCCGGGCTCCAGGTGGAGCTGGGCGGCCAGGCGATCACCCGCACCCAGGAACCACCCACCGGCATCGCCGAGATGGTCGGCATCCTGGCCGCGGCGGTCGTCCTCTTCCTCGCCTTCGGCTCGCTCTTCGCGATGCTGCTGCCCCTCGTCGTCGCGATCGCGGCCCTCGGCACCGGCCTGATGGCGACCTCGCTGCTCAGCCATGTCACCGACGTGCCCGAAGTGGCGCCGCTGCTCGGCTCCCTGATCGGCCTGGGCGTCGGCATCGACTACGCCCTGTTCATCGTGACGCGGCACCGCCGGGGCATCCTGCGCGGCATGGAGCCCGAGGAGTCCGCCGTCACCGCCCTCAACACCTCGGGCCGCGCCGTCCTGTTCGCCGGCGGCACGGTGTGCATCGCGCTCGCCGGGATGCTGGTGATGAACATGCGCTTCCTCGACGGCGTCGTCGTCGCCACCTCGCTGACGGTCGTGCTGAGCGTGCTCGCCGCGATCACCCTGCTGCCCGCGCTCCTGGGACTGCTCGGCATGCGTGTGCTCAGCCGCAAGCAGCGCCGCAGGCTCGCCGCCGAGGGACCGGAGTCGGAGGAGGCGAGCGGACTCGCCGCCCGCTGGTCCGCGTACGTGCAGAAGCGGCCGCGGACGATCGCCGCGGGGGCCCTGGTCGTCATGATGGTCCTGGCGCTGCCCGTCCTGTCGATCCGGCTCGGCGCCACCGACCAGGGCAACCACCAGGACTCGACGACCACCCGGCAGGCGTACGACCTGCTCGCCGAAGGGTTCGGGCCCGGCTTCAACGGTCCGCTCCAGGTGGTCGTGGACGGCGGGGACGCCACCGGTGGTGCGTCGGCCGGTGACGTGGACGCGCTCGTCTCCGCCATCCGCTCGACCGACGGGGTCGCGCAGGTCGCCGCCGCGCCGCCGGCGAAGGGCATCACCGTCATCCAGGTGGTGCCCACCACGTCACCGCAGTCCGAGAAGACGGACCAGCTGATCGACCGGCTGCGCGACGACGTGATCCCGGAGTCCGGGGCGAAGGCCCATGTGGGCGGCGTGACCGCCGTCTTCAAGGACTTCGCGGCCGTCACGGGGGAGCGGCTGCCCTACTTCGTCGCGGCGATCATCTCGCTCGGCTTCCTGCTGCTGATGGTGGCCTTCCGCTCCCTGGTGGTGCCGCTGACGGCGGCCCTGATGAACCTCATCGCGGCAGCCGCCTCCTTCGGAGTGCTCGTCGCGATCTTCCAGTGGGGCTGGGGCACGGAACTCCTCGGCATCGGCAAGGAGGGGCCGATCACCGCCTTCCTGCCGGTCATCATGCTGTCGCTGCTCTTCGGGCTCTCGATGGACTACCAGGTGTTCCTGGTGAGCCGGATGCACGAGGAGTGGGTGCACACCAAGGACAACGCGCGCGCGGTCCGGGTCGGTCTCGCCGAGACCAGCCGGGTCATCAACTGCGCGGCCCTGATCATGATCTGCGTGTTCTCCGCGTTCGTGCTCAGCGGTGACATGGAGGGCGCGATGGCGGGCATCGGGCTCGCGGCGGCGGTCGCCCTCGACGCGTTCATCCTGCGTACGGCCCTGGTACCGGCCGCGATGCACCTCCTGGGCAACTCCAACTGGTGGCTGCCCGCGGGCCTGGAGAAGCGGCTGCCGCACCTGGCGGTGGAGCCGCGCGAGGAGCCGGCCGACGAGCCCCACGCGCGCGTGCCCGACGCCGAGTCCGGCACCGGCGCAGGCAGTGGTGCCGACGGCGGTTCCACGGTGATCCACGGCTTCGTCCGCACCCCGGACGGCGCGCCCGTCGAGGGTGCCGCGCTGACCCTGCTCTCCAAGGGCGGCCGTCAGCTCGACCGGGTGACCTCGCTGGCCGACGGCTCGTACATCGTCTCGGTCCCGTCCGCGGGCTCGTACCTGCTGGCCGTGACGGCCCAGGAGCACCCCTCCCGGGCCCGCCATGTGATGGTCGGCGCGGAACCGCTGGTGTACGACGTGGAGCTGGCGGAGGACGAGGTGGACGCGGTGAACTGACCGCGCGAGGTGCTATTCGGAGGACTGTTTCGCGGACTTCCTGGCGGATCTGGCGCTCCTGGCGGGATCGGGCAGCGCGTTCGTCATCCCCGGCAGGAAGTCCGTGAACAGTTCGTGGACCTCGCGGACCAGGGGCCGCAGCACGCGGAAGCGGGCCAGCGAGACGCCCAGGGAGGTCAGACGGGCGCCGCGTTCGGCGAGCCGGTAACTGCGCTCGCGGCCCTCCGTGCGGTCGAAGATCCAGTACAGGACCAGGCCCATCTGGGAGAGCCACAGCAGTTCGGGAAGCACCTCCCGCAGCTCCTCCGGGATCTTCGCCTTCGAACCGCTCAGCACCTCGCTGCAGACGCCGATGGCCTCCACGCGCGCGTGCTCCGACTCGGGCGAGAACGGGCTGAGCGGGCTGTCCGGATCGGCGGCGTTCTTGAAGAACTGCACGGCGAACTCGTGGTACGGCGTCGCCACGTCCAGCCACGCCTTCAGGACTCCCGCGATCCGTTTCTCCAGGTCCCGCTCGTGGTCCAGGACCTCACGGACCGCCGCGCGGTGCTCCACGGCCATGCGGTCGTAGAAGCCCTGGATCAGGTGCTCCTTGCCCGCGAAGTAGTAGTACGCGTTGCCTACGGAGACCCCGGCCTCCTTGGCGATGGCCCGCATCGTCGTCTTCTCGTAACCCCGTTCCTGGAACAGGCGCATCGCCGTCTCCAGGATCAGGGCCCGGGTCTGCTCGCTCTTGGCGGGCGTCCGCGGGGCGCCGGGGCCTTCGGACACCGCGGCGCCCTCGGGCACGGCGTGGCCTTCGGACACGGTCCGGCTCTCGGGCACCGCGGGGCCGTCCGGGCTGGGGGCACTGTCGTTCGCTGCTGGCACGGGACAGAGCCTAACGAGGCGGACAGGTGCCGCTGTCGCAGGCGGGTGGCTCGTAGACCCAGCCCACGGCCGGGTCGTACGACCATCCCTCGGCAGCGTTGTACGTACGCCCGCCCCATTGACCCTCGCGCCCGCCCCAGTAGCCCTCCCGGCGGGCCCGCTGCCCCTCGCGCCACCTGGCCGCGGCGAGCACCGCGCCCCGGGCCAGCCGGGCCCCGGCCGGGGTGCTGAGCCGGTGGGCCGTCGGGCGGTGGTCGGCGAGCGCCCACAGGGTGACGATCCAGGCGGCGGTGGACCGGTAGATCTGGCCCGCGTCCCCGATCACGGTGATCTCGTCGAGCGTCGCGGCGTGGTCGAGCCCGGGGTAGCGGCGCGTGGCCTCCGCCGATCCGGCGGCCACCAGCTCCAGGGGCACCAGCTGCCGCTGCCGTACGAGCCAGTCGCGCAGGAAGGCGCAGAGCGAGCACTCGGCGTCGTACAGGACGGTGAGCCCGCGGACCGGGACGCGTGCGGCGTCCCGGCCCGGGCCTGTGGCGGCCGCCACCGTCATCACGCGCCGGCCGTCGGCGCGACCCAGCCCTGCGGCGGCACGGGCGGCTGCTGCTCGCGCTCCATGACGCCCCGGCGGCGGATCTTGTTGAGCACGTACACGTTCCCCAGGTGCATGGCGCCGAGCACCAGGAGCACCACGCCGAGCTTGGTCGACAGGGCCTCGAAGATCCCTCGGGCGTCGGCGATCTCGTCGTCCTGGTTGAGATAGAGCGCCACGAAGCCGAGGTTCACCAGGTAGAAGCCGACCACCAGGAGGTGGTTGACGGCGTCCGCGAGTTTCTCGTTCCCCTGCAGTACGTCGGCCAGGAAGATCCGCCCGTTGTGGCTGAGCGTCCGTGCGACCCAGACCGTCAGCGCGACGCTGATCAGCAGATATATGACATACGCAACGACCGTGAGGTCCATGTTCCCGCCCCTTCTCGACGGCATCACTGCCAGCCAGATGCCTTCTTGAACGTGTTCAAAAGGCTGTCGAGAGAGAATGTAGACCTGTTTTTGAACACGTTCAAGCCGAGCTTCGGCGGTACGGCTGTGACGTGCGGCTCAGATGTGTGGGGGGTCAGCCGGTGCGGGCCAGCTCCGGCCGCTTGGTGTAGTCGGTGAACCCGATGACGTTGCCCCAGGGGTCGGCGACCTCGACGGTCCAGCCGGTGGCGACGGAGAGGGGCGCGTCGAGGGGCTGGACGCCGGCGGCGGCGAGGGTGTCGGCCATGCCCCTGGCGTCCCGCACCTCCAGCCAGATCCGGGGCGAGGCCCAGGTGGGCGGCCGGTGCCCCAGCTCCTCCTCCAGTCGCAGCAGCACGCCGGGCGTCTCCTTGCCGACCTTCAGCACGGCGATCCCGGCCTCGTCGAGCCGGAACCCGACCGTGAAACCGGCCCGCCGGTAGAAGTCCACGGCCTCGTCGAGACTGCCGACGGGAAGAAGAACGTTGTCGAATCCGAGCAAATCGTACGACTCTTCGTCTGACATGTCGTCAGATTAAGTCTCCGGGGATGAGGGATCGGGGAGGTGACGGGGCGGGGTTGGGGGAGTCACCCGTGTGGCGCCGAGGGGCCGGGCCACTCTTTCGGCTGAGTCGGCGGCCGTTGCTGGTGGGAGCGCTGCTCTCGCGGGCGAGACTCCGCCGCATGGGAGCAACGATGGACGCCGCATCTGACGACGAGCCTGACACCGAGGGTGCGTTCCGCCGACCGGTTCCGCCGCCCGAGGGCTGGACCGCGGACGACCTCGACCGGATTCCGGACCTTCCGTCGCACACGGAGCTGATCGACGGAAGCCTCGTCCACCGGAGCCCGCAGACACGCTTCCACTCACGCTGCCTGCGTCTGCTTGAGTACGGCCTCCTGAGCTGGGCGCCGGACCATCTGGACGTCTATCGGGAGTTCACCGTCGTGCTGGACCGACGCAACAGACCGGAACCGGACGTGTCGGTGGCCCGCGCGGAGGCGTACACGGGCCTCGACCAGACCTGGCTCAAGTCCGAGGACATGCTCCTGGCGGTCGAGGTGGTGTCTGCCGATTCCCGCGAACGGGACCGCGAGCTCAAGCCCCGCAAATACGCCGAAGCCGGGGTGCCGCACTTCTTGCGGGTCGAGAAGGACGAGGAGAAGGGCCTCCCGGTCGTGTACGTCTACGAACTCGATCCCGCCACGAAGTCGTACGGCCTCACCGGCATCTTCCACGACCGCCTGAAGACGACGGCACCCTTCGACATCGAGATCGACCTCACGGCCGTGGACTGAAGGGCGGGAGCTTCGGGGGACGGGACGCACGGCAGAAGCGGTGGTCGCCCCCCGGCGACAGGGCCTAGGCGCCGAGCCCGTGCTTCACGACGCGCTGGGCCACCGTCTGGGCAGGGGCGGACAGTTCGGCCGCGATACGGGATTCCGTGGCGTCGTCCGTCGTCACGGTGGCCGGGAGGGGCGGGACGGTGAGGAGGCACTGGTGGCGCAGATGGGTCGGCGGGTGGGTCGTGTCGACGCTGTGGCCCCGCAGGACCGCCGCGCGGCGCTGACGTTCGTACTCGCTCTGCGGAACGGAGTCCATGTGCGCGCGCAGACGCTCCCACAGGCCCTGCCAGGGTTCCCGGTCCGCCGTGCCGCGCCGGCTGACCTGCTGGGCGTTGGCCTCGCGCCGCAGCATGGTCCCGGCCGAGTCGAGGACGAGGAAACGGTTCATGATCGACGCGGCAGCGTCGGTGGACCCGGCACGCGCGGCCATCGAGTCGGCGAGGTACTCGGCGCGCTGTGTCGCCCGCAGGGTCAGCCGGTCCAGGAGCATCAACAGCCCCTGGAGCAGGGCGCGGGGCAGGATGAAGACCAGGTTGACGAAGGCCTCCACCATCGTCGGGTTCGGCGTCGGGTCGACGTAGTAGCGCCAGGTGGAGAGGGAGCGGAGCGCGTTGCCGATGATCAGCCCGTGCCGGGTGTCCCCGTTGCTGTAGTGACCGAGTTCGTGGCCGAGCAGGGCGATGCGCTCCTGCGGGGTGAGGATCTCCCAGAGCGGCACGCCGATGGTCAGGAGCCGGCGACCGCGTATCCCGTACGTCGTCACGCTCGCGTTCAGCTCGGTGCTGACGGCGACCGTGTCCACTCCACGGGTGCCCGCGACGACGGCGACCTCGTCGATCAACGCGAAGAGCGCGGGCGCGTCGGCGCGGGTCAGCAGGGGCTGGTCGTCGGGCAGTTCGGAGAAGCGCGGCCGCAACGTCCAGGTGAGCACCGCGAGGACCACGCCGAGGACCATCCCGGCGCCGCCCCACCCGGTGACGAGGAACCACACCGCGCCGACGGCCAGGGCCACGGTGACGCCGTGCACCGCGAGCGCGATCACGTAGGCCGCGAGCCCCGCGGCGTCGCGGCGCGGACGCAGCGTCTCTCCGGCGGCCACCTCGGCGGCCAGGCGCTCGCCGTGACGGCGGGCGAGTCTTCGCCGCCGTCTCTCCAGCCGCCCCGGCTCCTCGCCGGGCCGCTCCGGATCCACGTTCCAGTCGCAACCGGCACACCAGGTGGTGAACCGCCCGTCCACGCGGATCTCGGCCCCGCACTGCGGACACGGCTGCGTTGTCTCTCCGGCCTGCCCGGTGGTCCCGACGCTGGTACTCACGCGACGCCTCCCTCTCCCCGGCCCCTCCCCAGAGGCCGCTCCGTTCATGACGCCACAGCTGATCACTCCGCGGACGCCACGTAAACCCTTTTAAGGCTGTGACGTGCGGATACCGCGGCGACCACACGAACGGCTTCACCGTCCAGGGCGGCCGGGTATTCCGCGCCGCACGACGTCCAGCAGCGAGCGGAGACCCACCGGAGGGACGGTGAGTGTGGTCGCCGGGTCGTCGGATTCACGGAGGCGGAGTTCGCCGTCGGGGGTGGTGGTGAGTTCCAGACAGTTGTTTCCCTCGCTGCTGTAGGAGGACTTCTGCCAGTGGAGGGTGGGCATCGGAGGCCTTTCACAGGAATCGCTTGTGGCCACCTGGCGGCCTACTTGGGCGACGCTGCTGCGCTAAGGGCTGTCCCGTAAGTGATCTTCAGTGAGGGGGGCTCGGTTCAGGCACGCAGCTTCGTCGGAGGCTCTACTCGTGTGCAGCTCAGGCCCGCACGGGGAAGTCCGGATGGTCGGCGTAGGGCGAAGCAAGGTCGCGCAAGTCGTGGCACGGCCAGGGGTCGCGGGCGTGGCGGGCCAAGATGCGCCGCTTGGCCTCGATCTCGCGCAGGACCCGGGCCGGGTCGTGGAGAGCCACGTGCTGAGCGATCGTGGGGTGAAAGCCGGAGAGGTCAACCTGACAGAAGTCGACGGTGTGTCCGTGGGCAGACCACTCACCGCATCCGTCACCGTCGCAGCGTCGGGCCAATTCGGCCTCCTCATCCAGCCGCGCCTCAAGGAACCTCACCAGCTCTTCAGTCATAGGAGCATTCTCGACGTTGTGCCGGATGTCATGAAACGATCTTGCGGTGACTGGTGTGATCACGTCGTCGGAGCCGTCCTGGATAGCCCCGTTCACAGGGCTCAGCCCGCGGCAGTTCGGGAAGCTGGTGACGGTTCTGCGGCGCAAGGGTGCGGACGCGGTCCGCAGGGGCCGGCCGTGGAGCCTGGTGCTGGAGGACCGAGCATTGCTGGTTGCGGTCTACTGGCGCACGAAACTGACTATGCGCCAACTGGCTCCGGTGTTCGGGGTGTCCAAATCCGCGGCGGACCGCATCATCGATCACCTCGGCCCGATGCTCGCCCTTCAACCCCGCCAGCGGTTCGCGAGGGACACGATGCTGATCGTGGACGGCACCCTGGTGCCCACCCGCGATCACACCATCGCCGACGGCGGCTATCCAGGCACCGGGCTCGTGATGCCCCACCGACGCCGCAAAGGGGAAGAGCTGTCCGACTGGAAACAAGCCCACAACAAGTCCCACAAGCAGGTCCGGGCCCGCGTCGAGCACGTCTTCGCCCGCATGAAGACCTGGAAGATCCTCCGCGACTGCCGCCTCAAAGGCGACGGCGTCACCCACGCCATGCTCGGCATCGCACGGATGTACAACCTCGCCCTCGCCGGATAGACCCCTGCGGTACAGCAACTCCCACGCCCCACGCCACTCAGAGCATCTACGGGACAGCCCTTAGTCGCCGTACCGGTGAAATCACGCGCACTTGCTTTCAAGTGCGCGCGGCTATCTCGTGGCGGGTTGCAACCAGCAAGAAGCGAAGACCTGAGGGGTGGACGGCGAGCGTGATGGTCGGGTCGTCGGATTCGCGGAGGCGGAGTTCGCCGTCGGGGGTGGTGGCGAGTTCCAGGCAGTTGCTGGCTTCGCTGCTGAATGAGGATTTCTGCCAGCGGAGTTCGGTCATGACGGGTCCTTTCGTAGATCTGCGATCAGTCCGTGAATGAAGTCGCGCGATTCCTCGGCGGGGAGTGAGAGCTGCTCCATGCGACCCATGATTGTTCGGTACTTGTCCAGCTGGGCCTCTGCGTGCAGGAACTCCGAGCCGTGTTCCGTGTCCAACTGCACGGTGTCCAACTGCGGGTGGGGACCGCCGGCGATGACCACGGTCTGGCCGGCACCGGGGAAAATTTCGGCCGGGAAGGGAAGCACGAGGACCTCCACCGCGACCGCCAGGGGCCGTCGCGGGATCCGACGACGAGCGCGGGCTCTGGCTCACACGGGCGTGCGCCGACGACTGGGGTCACTGCCTCGTGATCAACGGGCGGCGCGACGGCGGCGGCAAGGTGGTCTGGGCGGAGTGGCGCGCCTCGGGACCCACTTCGTGACACTTGCCGCAACCACGCACAAGGCCACAGCTGAATCGGCTTCTCTATCGGACGTTCTCTCCGGCAAGATGACCTGACCTGATTCTTTCCATACGTCGACCCCGTCCCCAGGAGCAGTCACCGTGAGCGAGCAGCCGTCTCAGCCGCAGCAGCCACCGAACCAGCCGCCCGGCTACGGCTATCCGAACTCCGGGGAGACGCCTCCCGGTTACGGTTATCCGAACCCGGGCGCCGTGCCGCCGAGCGACGCCAACCCGTACGCGGCCGGGCAGCCGGGCTCCGGGCAGTATCAGCAGCCGGGGCAGCCCGGGCAGCCGTACGGGCCCCCGCAGTCCGGTTATCAGCAGGGGCCCGGATACCCGCCCCCCGGCGGGTACGCCCCGGCCGGCGCGTACCCTCCCGGTACCTTCACCGGGGACCCCAACGCCCCGTACGGGTACGACCCCTACGGGCGTCCGTACTCCGACAAGTCGAAGATCATCGCGGGTGTTCTCCAGCTCTGCCTGGGGAGCCTCGGTGTCGGGCGGTTCTACATCGGCAGCGTCGGCATCGGGCTCGCCCAGCTCTTCACCTGCGGTGGGCTCGGGATCTGGGCGCTGATCGACGGCATCATGCTGCTGACCGGGCACAACGCCACGGACGCGCAGGGCCGCCCCCTGCGTGGCTGAGACCGGCTCCGTGCGCGCGGAACCGCTGCGGCGCCCGGCGGCGGCACCCCTCGCGGTGCTCCTCGCCGGGGCCGCCGGTGCGGCCTATCTCTACCGCACCGATCCGCACGAGCCCGGCCACGTCCTGCCCGCCTGCCCGTTCCGGTTCGTCACCGGGCTGCTCTGCCCGGCCTGCGGCGGCACGCGGATGACGTACGACCTGATGCACGGTCAGTTCGGCGCGGCCTGGCTCGACAACAGGGTGCTGCTGCTCGCCTCGCCGTTCGCCCTCGCGCTGTTGGCGCGCTGGATCGTGGAGGGGCTGCGCGGGCGGCGCTGGCGGCCCGAACTGAGCCCCCGCGTACAGGTGTTGGTACTCGCCATAGCAGTCACCTGGACCGTTGTCCGCAATATCCGTGGCTAAATTTTGGCATAACTTGATCACGGGATGGGAACAATAGGCCGTTCGCTCTCCCGCTGGCCCCATGCGCCTCCGTACGCTCACACGTCACAGGGGGGACGACGTGTGCACGGTCACGTGTGCGCGGTGACGCTGATGCGACCTTTGGCAGGTATCTGCCACGGGTCCCTCCTGGAGTTCCCCGGGGCGGGCCTGCTCCGGTTTCATTCAGTCATCCAGGAGCACGTCTCATGACCGTCCCCACCCCCGCCACCCCGTACGGCGTCGACCCGCAGGGCCGTCCCTACTCGGACAAGTCGAAGATCGTCGCGGGCATCCTGCAGATCTTCCTCGGCACGCTCGGCATCGGCCGCTTCTACGTCGGCTCCGTCGGCGTGGGTGTCGCCCAGCTCCTCACCTGCGGTGGCCTGGGCTTCTGGGCGCTGATCGACGGCATCCTGTTCCTCACCAGCAACGACCGCACCGACAAGCAGGGTCGCGTCCTGCGCGGCTGACATCGGTGAGAGCAGTGCAAGAGGGGCCCCACTCCGGCGGGAGTGGGGC
>NZ_JBHWZP010000074.1:0-33831 GCF_042728395.1 Streptomyces sp. NPDC060205 | reverse complement strand
GCCCGAACCGTTTTGAGGCCTGATCCAGGCAGGCACGCAGGCACGCATGGAGTCAGGCGGCGAAGGCCTGCTCGACGGCGTATCGGAGTGTGCAAAGCGCCGCCTGGGTACACGGATGGTTCGTGGACTCAGCCGGGCGGCGTACCCGCTACCGGTCGGTCACGAGGAAGTCCTCCAGGATCTCGACGAGACGAGCCGGCTGCTCCTCGGCCGGGTAATGGCCACAGTCGTCGAGAACGACGCCCGTGACGTCGTCGGCCGCCAGCCGCATCGTCTGCTCGGCACTCGCGCCGCTCCACAGCGCGCCGCCGACGGCGAGCACCGGCAACGTCAGCCTGGCCTTGCCACGCTGCTCGTTCTGCGCGATCGTCTCGTCCAGCGCCCGGTAGTACGCGAAGCTCGCCCGCAGCGCGCGCGGATCCGAAGTGATCGCGTCGACGTACACGTCGACGGCGTACTCGGGGATCGCGGTCGGCGTGGCGGCCTTGGTGGCGAACTGCCAGCCGAAGAAGAGCCGTTCCCGCCCCCGGACCAGTTCCTCGTTGAGGTCGGTCAGCCGGTTGAAGCCGAACTGCCAGAGCTTGAGGCTGGCCGCGGCCGGGCCGAAGAACGGCGGGGACGGCGTGAGACCGGGGATCACCGCTTCGAGGATGGCGAGCCGGCCCACCCTCTCGGGATGATCGGCGGCGAGGGCGTATCCGGTCCACGTACCGATGTCGTGGCCGACCACGTCGAACCGGTCGTGCCCGAGCGCGGCCATCAACGCGACCAGATCGGCGGCCAGCGTGCCGGCGTCGTACCCGTCGTCGGGTTTGTCGGAGAGCCCGGCCCCGCGCGAGTCGACGGCGACGACGGTGTGCTCACGGGCGAGCGCGGGCATCACCTCATGCCAGGCGTACCAGGTCTGGGGCCACCCGCCGATCAGCAGCAGCGCCGGGCCGTGCCCACCGGTGACCGCGTGCAGCCGCAGCCCGTTCACCTCCACGAGCCGGCTGGTGAAGACGTCGAGGAATCCGTCGGGCAGCCGCAGCGAACTCAAGCTTGTCATGCGAGCGACCTTACGCATCTTTGAACGATCGGTACAAGATGTGTAGGCTGACGGACCATGGCAGGCCGTAAGCAGTTCGACGTGGACGAGGCACTACGACGCGCGATGCACGTCTTCTGGCGCTGGGGCTATTCGGAGGCCTCGATCGACCGCCTGACCGAGGGCACGGGCCTGGGCCGGGGCTCGCTCTACGGCACCTTCGGCGACAAGAACGCCTTGTTCCGCAAGAGCCTCGAACGGTACGCGCAGACCTATCAACCGCTGTACGAGCAGGCGCTGTCCGGGCCCCACCCGAGCCCGGGCGACGTCGTGTCCGCCTTTCTGCAGGTCGCCCTGAACCGCATCGCTGACCCGACGGTCCCGGACGGCTGCCTGCTCACGGTGTCGGCCACACAGTTCCCGGCGCTCGACGCGGAGGGCCGGGCGATGGTCCGCGCCCTGATCGACGGTCTCCGCACGCGGCTGGAGCGGGCGTTGCTGGCGGCGGGGGCCGGGGAGCAGGAGGCGGCAGAGCTGGCGTTGTGCGCGGTGGCGACGAACAAGTCCCTGGCCGTGCTGAGCCGTGCGGGCTTCTCGGGTGAAGACCTGGCGACCGTCGCGGCAGCTGCCACGAGGGGTGCCGGAGGCGCCACGGAATGACCCGCAGCACCTGCTTCGACGGAAGGCCAGTTGCGCGATCGGAGACCGTGTTTGACCGCCGCAGCCACTGGGCAGGCTTATCTCTCCCGAGGACAGTCACACAGCACGGCCGGCAGTGGACGGCGGGATAGCCCGCAGCCGCAGCCGTCGTCGACAAGTGCCGGCCCGTTCGGCTGGGGCGAAGACCTTTCGGGGCGCATCACGGCAGAGAGCCGCACTCAGGAGAAGGGGTGCCTTATTTTTTTCACTACCTTGCGCAGAAATGCGCGTATCGCGGCGTTCTGCTCAGCGATGACCTGTTCGCGAGCTTGCCTGTAGAGCACCTCGGGCTGTAGGGCTTGCGCGCGGGTTTCCCTATAGGCCTCGGGATCCTTGTGGAACTCCTCGGCCAAGACCTGGGCGACGGTGCGACCGGCTATCAGCTCTCGTTCTGGTGCCGTATCTTTTTCCTTCTTCACGGAGCCCCCTTGCTTTTCGATCGGTTGCCGACCTTGATGTAGCGCGGAACAGTTCTTCAGGCCGGGCATGCAGCAGCGCCCCCGAACTCGATGTGCACGGCCGGGCCGGGGCCCGGCACCAAGGTCTCACAGGCCGTCCGAGGTGTGCAGTGGTTCAGCGGACTTGACATTCATTCAAATATTTACATGTCCATGACGCATCCCTTTCGGGATCATCCAACTGTCATGGGTGTCCCCGGACTGCAAGATCCCTAAGCGCTCCGTGGATTGGGATCCTCTTTCAACCCCCCTCTGGCGGCTGCCCGCGCTGCTACTCTCCGTTGCCATGGGGACAAGCTGGTGGCAGCGTCACCGCAATACGGTCGTGGCTGCTCTTCTGAACGTTCTGGCCTATACAGGTGCCGCAGTGGCCGGTCGGTATGAATGGCTATTCTGGATAGCCGTGGCTGCAGGCGTATTGGCAACCTTTGGCCTTGTATTAACTGCGAGTCAAAATGTCCTCGTAGGAAAGAAGCTTGCCGAGACAGCCGCGAACGCACAGCGACGCCTGTTGCAGGAGATGCTGGTCCCCATCATCGAAGTGTTGGGCGAGATCGCCGTCGCCGCGACGCCGGACCAGCGCCGCGGCTTACAGGAACGCATGAAGCATGCGGTGATCACCGCTGCTCGCGCGGTGGGGCCGGCTGACTCGCGGGCCTGCTTTCTCGACGTCGAAGGTGCACCGGGTGCCCGGACTCTGCGCTGCTCGCCCGGCATGTGGGTGGGGCGACAGGACACCCCCCGCACCGTCTACAGCGAGGGCAGTCCACGGGGGGACCGTCTCTTACGTCATATGGACAACCGCAGCCCGTTGTTCGTCGAGGACTTGGACAGGGAAGCGGACGTGATGCAGCCCGACAACAACAAGTACAAGACCTTCATAGCCGCAGCCGTCGCACCGGCCTGCAATCATCAGGCGTTTGGAATCTTGAGCATCGACAGTCTCAACCCCGGCGACCTCACCACTGAGGACGAAAAGATTATCGAGGTGCTCGGTCAACTGCTCGGTTCCGCTCTGGCCATGAATTGAATGATTCCCTTTCGGGTTGCAATAGGCGGTGGCGAAATGCTTTTCGAAAACTCCACGCGAACGCGCCACACGCATGTGCGACGGATTCAACCTTCCTGTTCTCGCACAACTCCGTAGGCGTTGAAACTCTCTATAATCTCTATGATCCGGCAGGCGAAGGTTGGCAGCCGGAACGGAATCATGCTCATTCCCGAAAATGAGCGAGTGCGTGGGCGCGGCAGTGGATGGGCGGGAGTCGGGCGGTCCGCATCGCGTCCGATACTCGCTGGAGACGGACGAGATCGGTCGTGCCGGATGCCTCCCCTTCTTTGAGGGGGCATGGGATGGACGACGACGACCCGGTTCCGTCGCGTAAAGAGAGGCCGGCCTTAAAGCGGCCCGGCGGTGCTGTGCCTGCCGGACGTACTGCCGACGTATGGCATCGCATGGCGCGGCGGACGCGCCGGCGGCGTCCGGTTCGGTGAGGAAGCGGCGCCGTTCCCGGTCACGCTCTGCCGACGTGGGCCGTCGGGCAGCCGTCGGGAGCGGTGGACCGGCTCCCGGCGAGTGCGGGGGTGATTCCGTTTGCGGTCCAGCACCTGAACGACCGGTTCGGTGTCGGCGGGCGCGGGGACGACGCGGATCGCGCATGTGAACTGCCGCGTCGTGTTACGAAGTTGAGCATGTCGGATGAACGTTGGACGACCGGGCGGTCGCGGGCCCCGTGGCCCCGCCGCCGGGTGAGGTTCGGTCTGGCGGTGCTCGGCTTCGGCGGCGCCGCTATCGTGTCCCACTTCTGGCTGGGGGAGTCTTGGAGCGATGTCCTGTGGTTGTCCGTAGCGCTGATCGTCGTGTGGACGGCCGGGCAGGAGATCGTGGAGGCCCGGCGCCGTCGCGGCGGGCGGCAGGGGCGTTGACGTGAGCGTGTGCGTCGACGTGAGGGCACCGTCGTGCTCGAAGCCGGCGCGGGCTTTCCGTCGGTCCTCAGCAGCAAGACACCTGACAGTGTCCTCCAGCAGATCACGTCCTCTACCCCTGGGTGCAGAACCAGGTCCTTCTCCGGGGTGATGCGGGCTCCCGCCCCGGTGAGGGAGGCTGCCGCACAGGCTCAGCAGGCGCGATGTCGGCCGGTCGGGCCCAGAGCCATGCGATCAAACCGTGTCCCGGGTTCGTTGAGCAAGGGATGCGGCGGTGGGAGGGAACGAGGTTATGGCGACGTGCAAGAAGTGCGGTGCCCACAAGCGCAGTTGGCCCCGTGATTGCTCGCGGTGTCGATCCACGCCGGACCGGACGGACGCCGCTGCGGACGCCGTCGATATCGCCGTGGCGGGAGGACTGCTCGGTTGGATCTGGCGAGGGATCATGGCAGTTGTGCGGCTGGTGCTGCGTGCGCTGAACTGACCGAAGCGTCGCCCGGTGTTTCCGGCTGCCCCTCAGCGGCCGTCAAGCGCACGCCGCGCAGCGTGCAGGCAGGCGTTGATGGCGGGGTCTTCGCTCGCGGTGCGGCGGGTGAGGGCCTGGATGCTGCGGTGCATGCGCGGGGAAAGCGGCAGTGCCTTGATGGTGGCGTGCTCAGCGGCCAGTTCGGCGGGCAGGAGGGCGAGGCCCGCACCGGTGGCCACCACGGCGGCCTGCACGTGCAGGCCCTCGAACTCCCAACGGCGCAGGGGCGAGGCGTCGGCCGCGGCCAACCGCTCGTCCCCTGCCAGCCGGGACAGACGGCCGGGTGGTGCGCACAGCCAGGTCTCCTCACGTACGGCATCGCGCAGTCGGGCGGCGGTGACAGGGCCGGGCCGTGCTGCGAGGCCGTGGCCGACGGGGACGGCCATGACGATCTCCTCCGTGTGCAGCTGGTGCGCCACCAGGCCGGAGACCTGAGCAGGTGGTTCGGCTGCCCAGTGGTCGATCACGGCAAGGTCGTAGCTGCGATCCAGGACCGCGGCGGCAGCCGTGAGCGCGCCCGTCTCGTGGGCCACGATGCTCAGCCCGGGATGGTCGCGTTGCAGCGTGGCGAGGTGGGGTGCCAGAACGGGGGCCAGCCCGGGGATGCAACTCAGCGCCACCCGACCCGCCACGGTCCCGGCCCGGACCCGCATCCGGCTCGCGGCGGCTTCCGCGGCGGCGAGGATCCGTCCGGCATGCTCGGCGAGTTCGCGTCCCGCGTCGGTGAGACTGGCGCGCTGTGCGGTGCGTTCCAGCAGTGCCACCCCCGCCTCGCGTTCCAGTACGGCCAGTTGCTGGGAGATGGCGGAAGGCGAGTAGCCCAGGTCGGCGGCAGTCGCCGTGATGGTGCCCCGCGCGGCGAAGCGGTGGAGGATCTCCAGCCGACGCAGATCCAGCATCAGGACTCCTTAAGGTAAGGCCCACATACTCGCGCTTTCTCTTACGCTACCGCTACGGCAGTGTGGAAGTGATCCCGGCGTCCCCTCGACGTCCCGGGCCCAGCCCCTTCAGGAGCACCACTGTGACCACCCACTCCGCCACACTCGCCATCGATGAGGCCGTTCATGCCCGGCGGCAAGCCGGGCATGAGGTGCTGCACCTGGGCTTCGGAGAGGCAGGGCTGCCGATTTGCCCAGGTCTGGCCGAGGTGCTCGCCGGCTCGGCACACCACAACCACTACAGCCCGGTCGCCGGGACAGCCGAGGCCCGCGAGGCTGCGGCAGGCTGGTTCGCACGCCGCGGCCTGCCCACGCAGCCGGAACAGATCCTCTTCGCTCCCGGCAGCAAGCCCCTGCTCTTCGCCTTGCTGGCCGCCATCGGCGGGGACGTGGTGCTGCCCTGCCCGTCCTGGGTCTCCTACGCTGCCCAGGCCGCGCTCCTCGGCCGTCGCGTCATCCCCGTCGCCGTTCCCGCGGAGGCCGGCGGCATCCCGGACCCTGCGCTGCTCGAAGGAGCTCTCAGGCAGGCCGTCGCCGACGGCACCGAGCCTGGTGTGCTGGTGCTCACCGTGCCGGACAACCCCACGGGCACCGTGGCGCCTGCGGAGCAGGTGGACGAGGTCTGCGCCATTGCCCGACGCCACGGCCTGGCCGTCGTGAGTGACGAGATCTACGCCGAGCTCTGCCATCAGGGCACCGCGCCCAGCCCGGCCCGGCGTCTGCCCGACCGCACCGTCGTGACCACCGGCCTGAGCAAGTCCCTCGCCCTGGGCGGCTGGCGGATCGGCTTCGCCCGTACCCCCGACAGTCCCTGGGGACGCACGCTGCACGGAGAACTGACCGGCATCGCCAGCGAGGTCTGGTCCAGTTTGGCCGCCCCGATGCAGACGGTGGCCGCCCACGCCCTGGCCGACCCTCCGGAAGTCCTCGTCCACATCGCCGCCTCACGGCATGTGCATGCCCGCGTCGCGGCTGCTGTGCACCAGCGCGTCACCGCCGTCGGCGCCCGCTGCCGCCCACCTCAGGGCGGTTTCTACCTCTACCCCGACTTCACACCCGCTCGCGCCGAGCTCGCCCGACAGGGCATCACCACCAGCGCCGACCTGGCGACCGCGCTCCTCGAACACCATGGCATCGCCACCTTGCCCGGCAGCGCGTTCGGCGACTCCGAAACCGCCCTGACCCTCCGACTGGCCGCCAGCCTCCTGTACGGGACCACCCCCGGCGAGCGTCTGGCGGCCCTGGAGGCCGACTCGCCCGAGGACCTGCCCTGGGTGAGCGCCGCACTCACCCGCCTGAGCGAGGCACTCACCACACTTACTCGCCCATAGACCGGGACGGGGCCGGGCCCGCCGCCCGCCTGATCCCTGGCTCCGTGACGTCCTTGCGTGTCATCGCCAGGTGGACGACCAGACCGAGAATGACCGCGAGGAACAAGACGCTGGTGACGACGGTGCCGAGGCCGACTCCTCCGTCGGCGGTCGGCTGGGAGAGGTAGTCGCCGATCGAGGCTCCGAGGGGCCGGGTGAGGATGTAGGCGATCCAGAAACTCCACACCGCGTTCAATCCGAGCGTGAAGTGGGCGACCGCGACGGCCCCGATGGCCAGGGCGAACAGGACCGCCGCGAGCCAGTAGCCGAGGTTCATCCGCTCGGAGACGAGGTCGCCGACCGCCGTGCCCAGGGCGAAGGTGAACAGCACCGCCAGCCAGTAGAACGACTCGCGGCTCGGGGTGTCGATGCTGTGGATCGACAAGGTCCGCTCGCGCCGGTACCAGACGGCGAAGACGACCGCGAGGAGGAGCGCGAACACCGTGGTGCTCGTCTCCAGCGGTACGCCCATGCTGTCGGTGAGGTTGTCGCTGATCAGGGTGCCGACCACGCTGATCAGGGCGACGGCGAGCCAGTACACGCCCGCGCGGTACCGGGCTGTGCGGAACTGGACGAGCAGGACGGCCGCGAGCAGCGCGCTCGTGAGCACGGACACACCGGTCAGGCCCAGTCCGGCCTTCTCGTTGAGGAGGTCGGCCGCGGTCTCGCCGACGGTCGTGCACAGGATCTTGATGATCCAGAAGTAGGCGGTGACTTCAGGGACTTTGTTCCAGCGCGGTCGGTGGGAGGGGCCGGAGACAGGACTCCTGCCCGGTTCGGCCTTTGGTGTGTCTGAGAGTTCGTACGTCATGGGCGAGACGCTGCCAGCGGTTACCTGAACACATCCTGACTGCCGCGCGGCTCCCGCCACGTGCCGGTACCGGCCTGATCAGGATGGACGCATGCACACCCATGCGGCGTCCTGGCTGCGGCGCCGGCTCGGACGCGCCGTCGTCCTCGCCTATACCCTCGCTCTGTTCCTGCCCGGCCCGGGCCTGTGGCTGCGTCGGCCCCACGCCTCACCACCGACGCACCTGACGCTGAACGCCCCGCCGCTCCTGCTGTCCCTGGTGTTGTTCTCGGCCGGGCTGCAGGTTCCCGTCCGCGCGCTCGGCCATGTGCTGCGGCGTCCGAAAGCCCTGCTCGCCGGGCTCGTACTGCACCTTGCGATCCCGTCGGCGGTCGTGCCGCTCGTCGCCTTTCTGCTGCGGCGCACTCCCGATACCGACGGCGGCAGCGGACTGCTCACAGCGATGATCCTCATCGTGGCGATGCCCGTCGCCGCGGGGGCCACCGTATGGACGGACAAGGGCGACGGCGACCAGCCGACGATGGTCGGCCTCGTGCTGGCCTCCACCCTCTTCAGTCCCCTCACCACCCCCTTCCTCCTGCACGTCCTGGCACCGCTGCTCAGCGGTGGCTACGCACACGTCCTCGCCGCCACCGGCCGCCTCATCCAGGGCGGATTCGGTCTGACCTCCGTGGTTCTGCCCTGCTCGGCCGGCCTGCTGGGTACGTCGGCCCTGCCCGCGCGGTGGTTGTCCCGTCTTCAGTCGGCGGTCGCGCCCCTGGCCATGACCGGCTCGCTGCTGCTGACCTACGTGAACGCCAGCGGGGCTCTCGGCTCCGCGCTGGCCCGGCCGCGCCCCCTGCTGTTCGTCGCTGCTCCGGCGGTGGCGGCGCTGGTCTGTCTGCTGTCCTTGGCCCTCGGCCGTACCGCAGCACGTGTCCTGCGGCTGGAAGCGAGCGCCGCCTCGTCGGTGACGCTCGCCTGCGGCATGAACAACAGCAGTGCGAGCGCCGTCCTGATCACCACGTCCCTGCCCGACAAACCGCACCTGCTGCTACCGGTCCTCGTCTACGGGCTGCTGCAGAAGACCGCAGCGAACCGCGTCGTCACTCGCGGCAGACACGCTTCGACGCACACGGTGCGACCCTGACCCGTCATCGGCCGTCCCGCGGGTCGGCCGCACCCTTCCCGGTGCCATGCCCGGACGCCGGACGGGGCTGGGCAACCGGTGTCGCCCGCACCACAGCCGAACCGGTCACGGACTCTGCTCGCCCTGGGCGACTTCGACTTCGTGGTGGAAGTCCACGACGCCGGCCGTCCCGGCGGCGACGGACAGGACCGTACAGGCGACCAGAAGGAACGCCGTCCAGCGCGCGGCCCGTGAGCGCACCGCGATGGGTTCGAGGAGGGCGGTGACGCGTCGCGGAACCGGCCCGGTCGTCGCCGCGGGCGCGAAATCGGGGCGGGCGGACTGCGAGTCGTGGCCCGCGAGGGCGGCGCGGGCGATGGCCGTCGCCATCAGATGACGGTCCCCGACGGCGGCGGCGGCGCTCTCGTCGGCTGCCCGCTCGGAGGCAAGACGGATGGCGTCGCGCACCGCGCGCAGGGCCGGATGACAGTGGGCGGCGAGTTCGGCGACGGCCAGATGGTAGTGGTGGCCGGCCCGGTTGTGCGCACGCTCGTGGGCGAACAGGGCTTCACGTTCGGCAGGTCCCAGGCTGCGCAGCATCGCGGTGGTGACGACGATGCGGTGGGGACGCCCGGGAAGGGCGTACGCGTCCGGGTGGGGCGAGTCGACGACGCACAGGTCACCGGCCGCGGGGCGGCTGTCCGCCTGCCGCCGGGCGGTACGGAGGTCACGGGTCTGCCGCAGGGCGGAGCGCACGGCCGTCCAGGCACTGAGAGCGAGTACTCCGGTGGCCGCCGCGGCAGCGGGCAGGACCAGGAGGTCCGAGGGGCTCCGCAGGGGGTGGACGAGTTCCCCGAGGGCCGCGAAAGCGGGGAACTTGAGCAGTCCGATCAGGACCAGGGAACCGAGAGCGGCCACGCAGGCTCCGGCCAGCGCCAGGGCCGAGGCGGTGAGCACCCACAGCGCGGAGGCGGGCACGAGACGGTCGAGGGTCCTGCGGGCCGCCGTCGGCGCGAGGAAGGGAAGGATCAGCGGTACGAGCAGCAGGGCGGTCATCCCGCGTCGCCTTCCAGGAGCCGCCGCAGGTGCTCCTCGTCGCCGGGGGCGAGCTGGGCGACGAAACGAGCGAGGACCGTCTGCCGGTCGGTGTCCCGGTCGAGTTCGGAGTGCATGCGCCGTGCGGTCAGTCCGGGTGCGTCCTGTACGGGGCTGTAGGCATAGCCGCGGCCCTGTCGCTCACGGCTGACCACGCCCTTCTCGTGCAGCCGTGTCAACGTCGTCGTAACCGTCGTACGGGCCAGTTCGGACCCGAGTTCGCTCTGCACCCCGCCCGGTGTGAGGGGGATTCCCGCAGCCCACAGCACGCCCATGACGGCGGCTTCGAGCTCGCCGGCAGGTCGCCTCTCGTCCCTCGCGTCGGTCATGGAACGTTCCTCACTTCGCGATCGTCTACAGTGCAATAGACCGTCTACAGGATTGTAGTCGATCGCCGGTCGGTGCTGCTCCGCCATGCCCGCCGGCCGGGAAAGGAAGGGCGCTCTCGATGGTGACCACAGCTGTTCCCCTGTCGTCGCAGCTTGTCGTCCATGGGCTGGGTGCCCGTCCCCTGCTCGCCGCGTTCGGCGAGCACAGAGCGGCCGAGCACCTCGGGTACGCGAAGGCTATCGTTGTCGACGGCCGGGCCTACCTCGACGTGGTGGGCCTCGCCCGGCACGCTCCCGCCTGGCTGAACGACACGGTATCGGCGTGGTCGACGTACGGGCTCGCCCTGTTCGTGGTGCTCATGACCATCGGCTGGTGGCTCGCCCGCCGGGCGGGCGCCGCCGCGTCGGTCACGGCACTCGCCGTACCGGCCGTCGTGGCCGTGGCCTACGGAGTCGATACGGCGCTGAAGCTGGTGGTGCGCGAGGACCGGCCCTGTCAGAGCCTGCGGGTGGCCACGCTGGAGGCGTGTCCGGCGCCCGGCGACTGGTCCTTCCCCAGCAATCACGCGGCCATCGCCGCCGCGGCGGCCGTCGCCCTGCTGTTCGTCTCCCGTCGGCTCGGTGCGGTCGCCGCTGTGGCCGCCGCTGCGATGGCGCTCTCGCGGGTCTGGGTCGGCGCGCACTATCCGCACGACGTGGCGGCCGGAGTCGTCGTGGGCGTACTGACCGCGCTGGTCGTCATGTCCGCCCTGCGGGGGCGTCTGCGGACCCTGGCCCTGCGGCTCACAGGCACTCGCGTGCGTCCGCTGCTGGTGGCGCCGTGAAGCCCGGTGCCATTGCCGGACCGAGCGCTGCCGGAGTGGCCGGCAGTTGTGCCCTCGGGGCGTGGACGGCGTTCGGCGTGCTGTCCATGGTCGTGGTGGGCCACGACGGCACACCGCTCTCCCCGGACAGCGCTCTTCTCGCGTGGTCCGCCGGCCACCGGCCGGACATGGCGGTGGCGTTCGCCCGCGGGCTGACCGCCACCGGGACGGGCGCCATCGCGTACCTACTGGCCGTACTGGCCGGCGTCATCGCGGGACGCACACTCCGGCAGCGCACCCTCGCCGTCGCGCTCTGTCTGGCCTACCTGGGGATCGGCCAGTCGCTGCGGTATGGGGTGATGTCACTCGTCGCCCGGCCACGACCGCCCCTGACGGATTGGCAGACGCATGCCTCGGGGTGGTCGTTCCCGTCCGGGCACACCACCACCGCGGCCCTCACCGCGGGACTGCTGATCATCGCTGTCCGGATGCGGGCTCCGCGGGGCGGAACGCCGCTCGTCGTGGCCGTCGGTGTGTGGGGCGCCCTCGTCGGACTGACCCGCGTCTACCTCGGTGTGCACTGGTTCACCGATGTCGTCGGGGGCTGGCTGTTCGCGCTCGGCTGGCTGGGGGTGTGCCTGTGCGTCGTGGCTCGCGTGCGGTTCCGGCAGCCGGCTCCCGTCATGACAGGCCCGGCTCCGCAGCGCAGGACGACAGCGGCGACAGGCGCGGCGCAGACCCGCACGGACACGGCGCGAGAACGGACTGACCCAGGACACGAGCGGAAGGAGCACCGTGCGCCGGACGATCCTGGTCGTGGAGGACGATCACGGTCTGCGTGATGTGCTGATGCGTGGACTGCGAGACGAGGACTTCGACCCTGTGCCCGCGCCGGACGGCGCCACCGCCCTACGACTGGCCGTCACAGGCCCGGGCCTGTCCGCCGCCGTGCTCGACATCGGGCTGCCCGACGCCGACGGGCGCGATGTGTGCCAGGCCATGCGCGCGAACGGCTTCTCCGCCCCCGTCGTCTTCCTGACCGCCCATCACCGGCTCACCGACCGGCTGTCGGGGTTCTCGGCCGGAGGCGACGACTACCTGCCCAAGCCGTTCCATCTGGCGGAACTCGCCGCCCGCCTGCGGGCGGCCCTCAAACGGACCGGGCCGCCGGCCGCAGTCAGTGCCGGAGACCTGATGCTGGACGCCGTTCGACACGTCGTCAGCATCCGGGACACACCGGTCGACCTGACGCCGACCGAATTCCGCCTCCTGGCCGTTCTCATGGCGGCCACCGGCGGAATCGTACGCCGCCGAGAGCTGGTCCGGGCCGGCTGGCCCGAGGGAGCCCAGGTCCATGACAACACCCTCGACCAGTACCTGACCCGACTGCGCCGCAAGCTGCGTGCAGCGGGCAGCGCCCGGACGATCCGCACGGCCCGCGGTGTCGGCCACCGCCTGTCATGACCGGCATGCGCCACCGGCTGACACCCCGCACGCTGCGTGGCCGACTCGCGCTGGTGGCCCTCACGACGGCTGCCCTGCTGATGCTGGTCCTCACCGTCGTCTTCAATGCCGTGGCCCGGGACCACCTCCGACAGCAGGCGGACGACGAACTGCGCAGCCGTGCCGCCGCCGTCGCGACGACCGTCGACACCGGTGGGGCGACGGTACGCGTCCTGGAAACCCCCCACGACGACGTCCTCGACACGAACGTGTGGATCTACGCCGACCGGCACCTGCTGGAAAAGCCGCAGGCCTCCGGCCGGCTGACCCGTGCCGCCGACGCACTCGCCGATCGCGGCGGCCGCCGGTGCGTCACGGCCGAGGCCTACGGCCCCCTGCGACTGTGCTCCCAGCCCGTACCCGTGTCCGGGGGCCGCGGCAGAGCGACGGTCGTCACCGCGCTCAGCCTCGCCCCCTACCGCAGTTCGGCCGACACCCTGCTCCTGGGAAGCCTCGCCCTGGACGCTGTGATGCTCGTCTGCACCTACGCCCTGACACGGCTGGCGGTGGGCCGCGCACTGCGCCCCGTCCGCACGATGACCGACCAGGCCACCCAGTGGAGCGCCGTCGCCTCCGAAGAACGCTTCTGCAGCCGTCACCACCCGGCCGAACTCACCGCCCTCGGTACGTCCCTGGACGCCATGCTCGACCGCATCCGCACCCTCCTGCGCCACGAGCGCCGGCTCACCGGGGAACTCTCGCACGAACTGCGTACGCCCCTGAGCCGGATCATCGCCGAACTCGACTGGTGGCACACGCGCCCCCGCACCGCCGACCAGACACGGGCCACCCACCGGATCATCGCCGATGCCGCTGACTCCATGCGTGCCATCTGCGACACCCTCCTGGACGACGCCCGCGGCGGCACACTCACCGCTCCGGGTAC
Organism: Streptomyces sp. NPDC060205; assembly: GCF_042728395.1. NCBI lineage: Bacteria > Bacillati > Actinomycetota > Actinomycetes > Kitasatosporales > Streptomycetaceae > Streptomyces > Streptomyces sp. NPDC060205. Next base: position 20,352 of record NZ_JBHWZP010000074.1, on the reverse strand, counting down.
CGCCGAGGTCGTACCCACGCTGAAACGCCTCGCCGAAGCCCTGGCCACGCCGCCGCACCTGACGGTCACGGCCGATGGCCCGCCCTTGGTGGCAGGGGTCCCACCGGCCCTCCTTGAACGCATCGTCAGCCCGCTCCTCACCAACGCCTGCCGGTACGCGACGTCACAGGTCGAGGTACGTGCCCACCGCACACCAGAAGGCGTACGCGTCCAGGTCACCGACGACGGACCCGGCGTACCCCTGTCCGCCGGGCAGCTCTTCGAACCCGGACGCCGTGCCGATCCTGACGACGGGCACGACGGGCACGACGGGGCGGGCCTGGGGCTGCCGCTGGCACGGCGCCTCGCCCGCTCCGCCGGCGGCGACGTGATCCACGACCCTGGGCACAGAACCGGCGCACGGTTCGAGATCAGCCTGCCCCTGGGGTGAGACCGGCATCCTCACCCGTCACGCACGGCCGTTCGGCCGGCGGATTCCGTCACCGCGGGGTGTACGCCGTCCAGGGGGTGCCCGGCAGTCGGTGCCGGGTCCAGTGGTGTGCGTAGCGGGGGCGTTGGTGTCCTCGGGGCACGAGTACGGCGAAGGGCATGTGGTCGGCGCGGTCGAGCAGTGCCCCGCGAGTGAGTGAGCGGTTGTTTCCGTGCAGTTCGGCGGAGGCACAGCCCGCGGCGTAGGCCACGGGCAGTGCGCTCGGCCCGGTGATCAGGCACGGCGGCCGTACCCCGAGGGAGTTCAGGGCGTGTGCGGCCGTCCGGTAGCGCTGGGAGACCGCGGCCACCCGCGCGCTGATTCCCGGCAACAGCACTGCCTGCCCAGCGAGTTGCAGGCCGATGACGAGGACAACCACAGCCGTGACGGTCCTCGTACGACGGCCGGTGGCGAGAACGCGGGCGGCGAGTGCGGCAACAGGCAGGCTCAGCAGCGCATAGGCGGGCAGCAGGAACCGCGGGGCCGAGTAGGTGAGCAGGAAGAGGTACGGGAAGGAGAGCGAGAAGGCGCAGAGCAGGGGCAGGGTGGTGAGCGTGAGGGGGCGGGTCCTCCGGTCGTGCGCGGCGACCAGGAGCGAGACCGCTGCGAGAAGAGGCAGCGCGAGCCACCACAGGGTGAGTTCGGGGTGGGTCAGCGGGATGTGGCAGGGGCGGCACAGTTGGGGGCCGTTGAGGCTGTGCCATGCGTTGGCGGTGTTGAGGTGCCAGGACATGCCGCCCTCGGTGGCGCTCGACCGGTGAAGTCGCCCGGTGACACCTCCGAAGCGCAGACAGGCCTCGGCGACCCACGGGGTGGCACCGAGCACCAGGCCACCGAGCAGGAACGGCACGGCATGCCGCCGCGACCGGAAGCACACTGCGCCGACCAGCAGAGGCAGAGCGAGCCAGCCGGCGTCGGGCAGACGGACCAGGGTGATGCCGAGAACGACAACTGCCAGCCACCAGCGGGCCCGGGGTTCGCCGGGGGAGCGCAGGAACCAGCCGACGACGGCGACGGCCCCGAGGGCGACCCACAGGTTGGGCATGGCCTGGGAGCCTGCGAGTTGGGCACTCCACAGTCCGGCGAAGAGCAGCGCGGCCAAGGCGGCGGTGGCGTCTCCCAGCAAGGGGCGCCAGGTGCGGTACGCGCAGTAGAGAGCTTTGGTGGACAACGCGACCAGAGTCAGGCGAAGGACGAGGACCGAGTCGGTGAGGGCCACCACCGGTGCGGTCAGGTAGCTGACGCCCCGCGAACGTGGGGCACTGAAGTAGGCGGCCGGGGTGCGCGGGTCGAGCTGGGAGACGTAAACGGATTCGTCCCAGCCGAGCGCGTGCCCGGTGCGCGGTACCACCAGCACCAGCTGGACGACGGCGTAGGCGCAGGCCACCAGGGTGAGCCAGGGTGTTCGCCGCCGCCATCGACGGCTTTCACGCGCGAGCGCAGCCGGGTGCCGCTCCACCGCGATGCCTGCTGTCATGGTTCCTCCCTGCTGGTGAGGTCACGCGCTTCGGTTCCATCGGCGGCTGGAGCCCACGGGCACCGACGCGAGGTGGAGCGTGGGGCGGACGGTGCCGCCGACGGCGTAGCCGCGCGGGAACAGGACGTTCATCCGGGCCCTCCCCCTCGGCGGCGTCGACGGTCCCGTACCGATGGCAAAGACGATGGCGCATCGGAGTAAGGGACGATTCAGTACCTGGTGAGGGGAAAGTGAGGATCCGCTCCGAAGTCGCCAACTACCTTGACGGGCAGCGCTGTTGAGTCGGCAAGGTGCCGGGCCCCATGGCTCGGTCGGCGGCAGCCGGACGGCGCGGGGCCAGGACGGCCGGCTGTGGCCGGTGTGAGAGGACCGGTCAGGTCGCTCGCGGCTGCAGGAAACGGGCCAGCAGGTCGTCCAGACTCACCATGCCCGTCACACGGCCGTACTCGTCGACGACGACCGTCAAAGAGGCACGGCGTCGCCGCAGCAGATCGATCGCGTCCGCGATGGTGGCGTCCCGACGCAGTTCGGGAACCGGCCGTGCCAGATCGCGGGCGCCGACGGCGCGGCCCTGGGCACGGGCCACCAAGGCGTCGCGGGCGTGGACGGAGCCGAGGACGGTGTCACCGTCGCAAACCAGCAGACGCGTGCGGTCGCTGTCGGACGCGACGCGCAGGATCTCGTCGATGTCTGCCGCGCCGTCGACCGAGGTGATCGCCGCAGCCGGTACCTGGAGATCGCCCACCGCAGTCTGCGGCTCGGTCAGTGAGCGGGTGAGCAGTTGTGAGTCGGCCCCGCTGATCAGGCCCAGGCGCTCCGACTCCGCAACCAGGTGGGTGAGCTGATCCCGGTTGTGGACCGAGGTCAGCTCATCGCGTGGTGTGACCCGGCACAGCCGCACCAGAGCGTTGCTGATCCGGTTGAGCACCCCGATCAGCGGCCGTACCACCTTCACCACACCCCGGAAGGGAGGGGAGAGCAGCATCGCCGAACGCTCGGGGTGGGCGATCGCCCACGACTTCGGAGCCATCTCGCCGACCACCATGTGCAGGAACACCACCACGATCATCGCCACGGCGAACGCGACGCCGTAACTGAGTGCGCCGGGCAGGCCCAGGTTGCGCAGCAGCGGATCGAGTTCGTGCGAGATCGCCGGCTTGGACACCGAGCCGAGGCCCAGAGTGCAGATGGTGATGCCGAGCTGGGCGCCGGCCAGCATCAGCGACAGTTCCCGCATACCGGCGAGCGCGGCCCTGGCTCCGCGCTGTCCCTGCGCCTCCGCCTTCTCCACGCGGTGGCGCCTGGCCGCGACCAGGGCGAATTCGGCCGCGACGAAGAAGCCGCTGCCGATCAGCAGCAGCACGGTGACGAAGAGCGCCATCGGAAAGCTCATGCCTGCTCCTCCTCACGGGATCGCGCGGTCAGCTGTTCCATGCGGATCCGTTCGGGCACGTGCCGGTCCAGGGTGAGTACGTCGATCAGTACGCCGCCCCCGCCGGGCAGCTCGACGGTGAGACGGTCGCCGACGGTGGGGAAGCGGCCCAGGCGGTTCACGATCAGCCCGGCCACGGTGTCGTAACCGTCCTCGGCGGGCAGTTCGATGCCGGTGGCCCCGGCGACCTCGTCCAGGCGCCGGCCGGCGTCCACTTTCCAGCCCCCGGCGTCGGCCACGGCGAGTTCGGTGACGGCGTCGGTCTCGTCGGCGATGTCGCCGACCAGTTCCTCGGCGATGTCCTCGTAGGTGACCACACCTGCCACGCCGCCGTGCTCGTCCAGGACGACGGCGAACTCGTCGTCCTGCTGCTGCATCTCCTCGACCGCCTTCGGCAGGGGCAGGGTGTCCGGGAGGAGCAGCGGACGCCGGGCGAGAGCGCCCACGGTGGAGCCGAACCTGCCGGCGGGCAGCCGCATCAGCTCACGTACGCCCAGGACACCGGTGACGTCATCGGGACGGTCGCCGAGGACGGGATAGTTGGAGTGGCCGTACGTGCCGATCAGATCGACCACTTCGGCGGCAGTGGCGTCCTCGCGGACGAAGACGGTGTCTGCGCGCGGCACCATCACCTCGTCCAGGGTGCGCTCGGAGAAGTGCAGGGCGTGGTCCAGCAGCACGGCGGTGCCCTTGGGCAGCTCGCCCTGCCCGTGGGACTCGCCGATCAGGTGACCGAGCTCTTCCAGGGTGGCGCCGTGGTGCAGCTCCTCGACCGGTTCGATGCCGACCCTCCGCAGCAGGCGGTTGGCCGCCCCGTCGAACACGCGGACGAGAGGACCGACGACCTTGAGGTACGCGAGCGTGGACGGGGCCAGGGCCTTCGCCAGCCGCTCCGGCACGGCGATCGCGAGGTTCTTCGGGGCCAGCTCGCCCAGCACCATCTGGACCACCGTGGCGCCCACGAAGGCGAGCACGACGGAGATGCCGCCGACTGCGCCTGCGGGGATCCCGACGCCGGTCAGGGCCGGTTCGAGCAGCGCCGAGACGGAGGGCTCGGCGATGAAGCCCACGACCAGTCCGGTCACGGTGATGCCCAGCTGCGCGCCGGACAGCATGAACGACAGCTGCTCAAGCACCCGCAGGGCGCGCGCGGCCTGCTTGTTCCCGGCCTCGGCCTCGCGGGAGAGGGAGAGCCGGTCGGCGGTGACGTAGGCGAACTCCTGAGCGACGAAGTAGCCGGTCCCGGCGGTCAGCACGAACACGGCGAGCAGGCCCAGTACGGCGCTCGCGGTGCTCATCGAGGCATCGAAGAGGAGAGGCCGACCTGCCGTGCGCCGCTCCTGTGCTCGGCGTGGCGGGGCAGCCGGGGACTGCACTCCGCGCGGTCCGTCGATCTGGCGGACAAGGTCGGTACTCCTCTGATCGGGGTGGCACCCGGTGATCGCGGTGGAACCCGGGAAACGATTCTGGCCATACTTCGGTTCTCCGCGCCTCTTGGGTCCTGACGCGGTCAGCGCCCGTGACCGGATGCCCGGCCACTCCAGGAGCGGCGGAAGCCGCCTGTGGGGGCAGCTTCAGCCATCCCGGCGGAGGCTTTCGGACGTTCCGCCGCGATGCCGTTCACGCGGACGGCTCAACCCTATACTTCTACAAGCGTGTAGATGAAGCGGGGGGCGTCCGGATGCTCCGGGCTGCCCTGCGGACGATGGCAAGCTCTCGGCGCCTCCGCCAAGTAACCCTCGTGTCGGCCGGCGGACGCCACCCCCTTCGGGGTCCGCCGCCCGACGCGGGCAAGAACCGTACGTACACATGAAGGAGAGAACGCCACGATGGTGTTCAAGCGGCTGCTCGGTTCGCTCGGCGTGGGCGGACCCACGGTGGACACGGTCCTCGACCCGGGCACGGTGCTGCCTGGCGGGACCCTGAGCGGACAGGTTCATCTGCGGGGCGGTGACGCCGACTTCACGATCGACCACATCACCCTGGAACTGGTGGCCCGTGTCGAGGCCGAGCTGGACGACGGGGAGGCCGAGGGCACCGTCGTCTTCGACCGGTTCACTGCGGGCGGCGGCTTTCGCCTCGCCGCCGGCGAGCTGCACAGCGTCCCGTTCAGCGTGATGCTGCCGTGGGAGACACCCGTCACCGAACTGCATGGGCAAGCGCTGGGCGTCGTGCTCGGGGTGCGCACCGAGCTGGCGGTGGCGGGCGCGAAGGACAAGGGTGACCTCGACCCGTTGGCGGTGGGCCCGCTGCCTGTGCAGGAGGCGATCCTGGAAGCACTCGGGCAGCTCGGCTTCGGCTTCAGGTCGGCGGACCTGGAAGGGGGGCGGATCGGCGGCACCGGTCAGCAGCTGCCCTTCTACCAGGAGATCGAGCTCGCCCCGGCGCCGCAGTATGCCAGCCAGGTCAACGAGATCGAGGTGACGTTCCTCGCCACCCCGGGCGGCATGGACGTGATCCTGGAGGCCGACAAGCGAGGTGGCCTTTTCGCTGGAGGCCATGACGCGGTGACCCGCTTCACCGTCAGCCACTACGGCGTGGAGCAGATCAACTGGCACACCGAGGTCGACAGATGGGTCCACCAACTGGTCGAGGACCACGCCTCCCGCGGCGCGTACGGGGCCGGCGACCCGCACCACAGCGGTGGCCCCTACGGACACGGTGACCCCTACGCCGCCGAGGGCCATGCCTACAAGGACGACCACGGTCACGGCGATGGTCACGGGCATCGATCGGGTCCCGGTATGGGCACCGTCGTCGCGGCCGGCGCGGCTGGACTCGCCGTCGGTGTGGTCGGCGGCATGGTCGCGGCCGAGGTCGTCGACGAGGTGGGCGACTTCTTCGAAGACGACGACGGCGAGGGCGAGGGCGACGAGGACTGAACCGGCCTCGCCTCCCTTCCCGCCCTGAACAAGCGGCGGCCGTCCGGGCCGTCCCCCTCACCGGCCCGGACGGCTCCCGCGGCGTAGGCAGGAGTCCCGGCCCCGCGGGACTGCGGCATCGGGTCCGTATCGGCTGTGAACGCGTGTGCTGTCAGCAGTGGGTGAGTGTCAGAGTGGGTGAGTGTCAGCAGCGGGAGGGCTGGCGGCCCGTGGATACCGCGGCACCGTCGGGCACCCGTCTCATCGACGGCATCGCGACGGCATCGCGACGGCATCGCGACGGCATCGCGACGGCATCGCGCCGGATCACAGTCGGCCTGGAGTACGCCCGCTCGCCCGGCGCGTGACGTAAGTAAGATCGTCACGAATGTGTCCCGTACGGCCGCGCGGGACATGGGCAGATGGGGTGGCGATGTGATTCCGCTGGTGGGCCGGGCGGCAGAGCTGGAACTTCTGGACGGAGTGCTCGACCGGACTCTGGGGGAGGACGGCGGCTCGTGCGTCGTGGACCTCGCCGGACCCGCGGGCATCGGCAAGAGCCGGCTGATGGCCGAGTTCTGCCGACGGGCGCAGGCACGGGGCATGACGGTGCTGCGGGGCAGAGCCGCCGAGTACGAACAGCACATCCCCTACCAGCCGTTCAGCGACGCACTCGCCGACCACGACATGGAGCTGACGGAGCCGGGTGCCGAGGACGCGCGCGGCGACCGGTTCGGGCTGCAGCGGTCCATCGCGAAGCTGTTCGCACGGATCGCCCGGACCGGACCCGGGCTCATCGTGGCGCTGGACGATTTGCACTGGGCGGACGCGGCGTCCCTGGAACTCCTCGACCACGTCGTCCGCCATCCCCCGAACGCCCCAGTCGTCATCGTCGTGGCCCGCCGCAACCGTCAGACCACGGCCTCCCTGGACGCCGCACTCACCCGGGGCATCGACCTGGGTACGGTGCTGCGCCTGCACCTCGGCCCTCTCGCCGAGCGGGCCTGCGTCGAGGTCCTCGCCCCCCGGTCGGCGCCCGCCGTGCGGCCCGCCCGGGCCGCCGAACTGTATGCGGCGAGCGACGGCAATCCGCTGTACTTTCTCGCTCTCCTGCAAGCCGGACACGCAGCGCGCGACGCCGGCCAGGACGCCCCACCGCACTCCACCGGACTCGGGTCCGTCCTGCTGGACGAACTGACTCCGCTGACCGCGGCCCAGCGTCGTACCGCCGAAGCAGTGGCCGTCCTGGGCGACCGTGGCAGTGCCTCCCTGCTGGCCGCGGTGACCGGCCGGGACGAGACCGAAGTCGGCGCCGATATAGCCGTGCTGACGGCCCGTGACCTCCTGCGTCCCGAACCGGGCGGGCGGTGGACCCTGCGCCACCCGGTGCTACGGGCCGTCGTGCACGAGAACACCCAGCCGGTGGAGCGCGTGCGCATGCACCGCCTCGCCGCGGACGCACTGGCCGCCGCCGGAGCCCCCGCCACCGAACGCGCGCACCACGTCGAGCAGTCACTGACCGGCTGGGACCCGCAGGCCGTCGCCGTACTGTCCGAAGCGGCCGAGCGGTTCGCCTCCACCGCACCCGCGAGCAGCGCCCACTGGCTGGGCGTCGCCCTCACCCACCTGCCCGACCAGCCGCAACACGCCCCGCTGCGAAGGGATCTGATGCTGCGCCAGGCACAGGCCCTGGGGGTGTGCGGAGGCCTGCGGGAGAGCCGCGACCTCCTGCACGAGGTGATCGCCATGTCACCGCCCGACGAGGAGAGGGCGCCGCACAGCACGCGGGCCTCCGCGACAGCACTGTGCGCGGTGATGGAACGTCACCTCGGCCGGTACGCGGAAGCAGTCGCCCTGTTGCGTCGCGAACTCGCCCGCACACCAGGCCCGTCCGACGCCGACAGGGTGGAACTCGGCCTGGAACTCGGCTCGTCCGCGCCGCACTCCACCTCCTACCCGCAGCTGCGTGCCGACGTCGTCGCCACGCTCGACCTGGCCCGGTCGCTGGGCGACGAGGTCGCCCAGGCGGGTGCCCTCGCGATCGCCGCCCTCGGGGAGACGTACGAAGGCAACATGAGTGCCGCACGGGAGGCCACCGGCCGGGCCGCCGCGCTCGTGGACGCCCTGACCGATCGCGATCTGGCGGGTCTGTGCGAGCCGCTGGCCCGGCTCGGCTGGTCGGAGGCGTTTCTGGAGCGGTATGCCGATGCCGAACGGCACGCCGATCGCGGTCTGGCCATCGCCCGGCGCGGCGGCCGGCTCTACGTCCTGCCGCACCTGCTGCTGTGCAAGTCGTACGTGCACCTGCAGACCCTGCGGCTGGAGACGGCCATGGAACTCGCGGACGAGGCCGAGACGATCGCGCGGGGCATCGGCAGCGACGAGTTGCTGGCCTTCGTCCTGACCAACAAGGCGTATGTCCAGTTGTTCGCGTTCCCGCCCGGTGACCAGGCCGCACTGACCGTGGCCGAGGAAGCCGTCGCGGCAGCGGGCACGCGCACCAACTGGTGGGCGTCCATCGCCTGGTGCGTGCTCGCCCAGGCCGCGTTCCACGCGGGCGATCCGCAGCGCGCCCGGGCCGCGGTGCTCCGGGGCGGAGGCGAGGACCTGAACGCGCTCCACCCGTCCATGCGCCCGCTCATCCTGGAGATCCTCGTCAACTCCGCTCTCGCGACCGGCGACAGGGATGCCGCCGAGACCTGGGCCGAACGGGCACGTCGGGAGGCGGACCAGCTGGACCTGCCGGCACAGCAGGCATCGGCGCTGCGCAGCACCGCCCACTGTCTGTCCGCCGACGGCGACACGGCAGGGGCCGCCGACCTGTTCGAGAAAGCTGTGGACAAGACGGCCCGCGGGGGAGCGGTGCTGTGGGAAGCGTTCGGCCTGCTGCTCGGCGCGCCCCTGGCGGCCGACGGCGACCCGGACCGCGCCCGCGCCATGTGGACGCGTGCCCGTCGGCTCGCCGCGACCGGCGGCGCGCGTCAGCTCACCGGCCTGGCCGACATGATCCATCCCCTCGTGCACGCCGAGCCCGCGGCCCAGCCCCAGCCCCAGCCTCCGGCCCAGTCCCAGCCTCCGGCCGAGACCCAGTCCGAGCCCCCACTGGCGGCTCTCTCAGCCCGTGAACGCGAGATCGCCTCCCTGGTCGCCGCCGGGCTGACCACCCCGGCCATCGCCGCCCGCCTCTTCCTGAGCCCCCGCACGGTCGAGTCCCATCTCGGCCGCATCTACCGCAAGACCGGCGTCACCTCACGGGCCGCCCTCGCCGTCCTCCAGACCAGATCGGAGCTGCGCGACCCGACGACCGGGACGACGGGACCCACCTGACCGCACCGACGCCACAGCTCACATCGACCGTCAGCAGGACACCACGCTGACCGGTGAGACGTAGAGCGCGGACAGCACTCCGTCCTCGTTCACCTCGACCGGGACCGGGGCTGTCGTATCGGTCAGCTCCAGGTCGGACGGCAGGGAACGCAGCGGAATGTCGTCGCCGAGATAAACCACCGAGACCGAGCCCTGGCAGTCGGAGCCCGCCGGCGGTGCCGAGTCGGGGACCCTGCCGTTTTGCGGGCCGGCCTTGTGGGCAGTGACATCGATCAGCGTGTACTCGTACTCGAAGCGGGCCGGGCTGACGGCGCTCTCCTCCCTCGTCTGCTTGAGGTCGACCCAGTAGCGGGCGAGCTTCACCTTGACCGCCTTGCAGGGTCTTCGGGTCGGGTCCGGGGTGAAGTTCAGGCCGTCGGAGTCCAGGGTCAGTCCCCGGGACCGGTACGCGCCGCTGCTGTTGGGCAGTTCCTTGAGGTACTTGGTGAGCTGCTCGGCACTCATGCCCGTCGTCTTCACGCACTTCGTCGGCGTGTCCGTCGTCGGGCTCTGCGCCGAGCCGGCCGTGTCGGGAGCGGCCGTGTACTGAGCGAGCTCCGAGGGCGAGGACCGGGCGGCCGGCTTGTCCTTCACTGGTTCATCGTCCGAACAGCCCGAGACGGCGAACAGCGCTGCTGCGGCAGCGGCCGGTACGAGCAACTTCCTTGCACTTCGCATGAGTTACCTTGCCTGCGTCGAGACTGCTGCCGGCCACAGAGTCACACAGGCCGTGGACCCGCGCACGCGTACGTAGCTCCTTGCCGTGCGATTCCGTAACCGATTGCGTAGTTCTACGGACACCGGTCAGCCGGGCGGGGGCACGACGTGACGGCGGTTCAACGACGGTTCAAGGAGGGGACAGGGGCTCGGCGGGCATGGCCGGCGAGCCCCTGCTGATCTCAGTGGAAGACACGCTCCACGAACGCGTCGAGATTGCCGCGCAGGCGCTCGATCTGCTGCTCGACAGTGAGGGACTCCTCCATGCGCCCGCCCGGCGCCGCCTTCTTCTTGCCGCGTACGTACAACGAGCAGTCCAGGTCGCCGCAGATGTAGAGGCCCACCGAGTTGCCCCCGCGGCCGGCCGGACCTGCCTTGAGGGCGGTCATGAGGGAGACGCCGCTGCCGGGATGCGTGGTCAGGCACAGCGAGCACAGGCTGCGGCGCAGGAAGCCGCGGTTGCCTGAAGCGGAGCGCAGGGACAGGCCGACGAGTTCACCGGCGCGTTCGACGACGAGATACCTGCGGTCGGGCGCGGACAGATCGAACCAGCCGAGGAAGTCCAGGTCGTCCCAGTGGTCGAGGTCCGCCAGGTTCTTGGGCAGGGGAAGGCGTTTGGCCTCGCCCTTCGAGCAGTTGACGAACGAGGTACGGATGTCTTGCTCGGTCAGGGGTTTCACAGAGGATCCTTCGAGGGGTGAGGTCTTCGAGAGGGTGTGGTGGACGGTGGCGGGACACGGCCCAACTCGCTAGGCCGGTGCGTCGTTTCCGGCGTGCTTCGGCGCCCTGGGCCGTACGGTGAGGCCGGCCACCAGGGCGGCGAGCAGCAGGACGCCCGCCGAGCACCAGTAGGCGACGGAGAAGCCGTGCACCATGCCCGCGTCGAGGGGCGCGCCGCCGTGGGCCGGATCGGGCACGTGCGCGTGGACATAACGGCTCGTGGCGCCGGTGGCGATGGTGTTCAGCAGTACGGTGCCCAGCGAAGCACCCATCTGCTGAACGGTGTTGAGGACGGCCGAGGCCACACCGGCGTCCTGCGCGGGCACGCCGGCGGTGGCCGTCGCGTAGACCGGCATGAACGTCAGGCCCATGCCCAGACCGAGCAGCAGCAGGGCGGGCAGCACGTGCGACACGTACTGCGCGTGCACGGTCAGGGCGCTGAGCAGCACCATGCCGGCGGCGGCCAGCACCATGCCGGACGACATCAGGATGCGCGGCGCCGTGCGTGGCAGCAGGCGGGCCGCGATCTGGGTCGCGCCTATGACGATGCCGGCCGAGATCGGCACGAAGGCCAGACCCGTCCGCACCGGCGGGTAACCGAGGACGACCTGCAGGTAGTACGTCAGGAACAGGAAGACGCCGAACATGCCGATGGTGGCCAAGCCCATCGTCGCGAGCGATCCGGCCCGGACACGGTCCTGGACGATGCGCAGCGGCAGCAGCGGACTCGCCGCCCGGCCCTGCCACCACACGAAAGCGGCGAGCAGGAGCACGCCGGTCACGAGCAGCGTGAGCACCAGTGCGCTGGACCAGCCGCGAGGTCCGGCCTCGCTGAAGCCGTACACGAGGGCGACGAGACCGCCGCAGCCCAGCAGCGCGCCCGGCACGTCCAGGTGCCCGCCCCGGCGGCCGGAGCGGTCGCGCAGGAAGGCCGGTGCGCCGAGCAGGGCGGCCAGCGCGATGGGCACGTTGACGTACAGGGACCAGCGCCAGTTCAGGTACTCGGTCAGCAGACCACCCACGATCAGTCCGACCGCGCTGCCGCCGCCGGCCAGCGCGCCGTAGACCCCGAACGCCCTGGCCCGCTCCTTGGGATCGGTGAACGTCGTCGTCAGCAGCGACAGGGCCGAGGGCGCCAGGACGGCGGCGAACGCACCCTGCAGGGCCCGCGCCGCGAACAGCATCCCGGGACCGGCCGCCGCGCCGCCCAGCGCGGAGGCCGCGGCGAACCCGGCCAGGCCGATGACGAAGGTGCGTTTGCGGCCCGCCAGATCGGCGATCCGGCCGCCGAGCAGCAGCAGCCCGCCGAAGGCCAGCGTGTAGGCGGTGATCACCCACTGCCGGTCGCTGTCCGACATGCCGAGAGCGTGCTGGGCGGAGGGCAGCGCGATGTTCACGACGGTGCCGTCGAGGATCACCATCAGCTGGGCGAGGGCGATGACGGCCAGCGCCCACCAGCGCTTCGGATCGGGTGCCGCTGCCGCTGTTGGTGCTTGTGCTGATGCTTGTGCTGGTTGGTGTTGAGGGTGTTCAGGATGATCGGGACGCTTCTTGCTCATGGCGATCACGCACGTTTCATGTCGAAGTGCTGTCGAGACGGACAGACAGCCGGCCAGGGACGGTCGCAGTGGTGACGACGGGCCGGTGTACGCAGCACGGGGACACGGCAGGGCGGCGGGGCAGCGGGAACCACGGACAGCACCCGGGGCCTGCCGCACCAGCTGCGTGTCATTCACGCCGGTGCTCTTGCCGGTCGTGAGACGCAGGACGCCGAGATCACGATGACCAGCAAAAGAAGGGCCCGTCTTCGGGCGCGCGCCCCCACGGCCCACGCGGCGATGAACCGCGCGGGACAGGACATGTCGTGACGCGGCATCTCAGGGGAGATGCCGAAGACAAGAAACAGGAAGGGGGAAAGCTACCGCGCGCCGCAGAGGAGGGAGGGCACACGGCCGGAGGCAACTATGGCCGCAACGCATTCAGCACGGTCCATGTCTCTCGCCTCCTTCCGGGCAGGGCACCCGGTGCGTGTCGACGCCGAGCGCGCCGAGCGGGGCGGCAGAGGACCTGCCGCGCGAAATCCCGGACAGGCTATCCCATCGACGCCACCGCGACCGGGATTAACAGACGGCCCAGCATGGGTCGAGAACGACACCCTCAAGGGGCGGTTGGGCCCAGGTGTTCATGCCGAGCTGTCTGTGACGGTTCCGGATCGGGATGCCTCTGGCCAGTGACCAGCGGCCAGTGGCCATGCGTCGACGTCCTGATAGCGCCGTGGACCTGGGCGGCCTCTTTCCGTGCTGCCGACGAGGTGAAGGCGTTCGGTCTGCCAAGGGCGTCCGGTGAAGCCGTCGAGGCAGGCGGCCGACGCGGTTATGGACGTGTTGTCGTTACGGCGGGCGCGGGCCAGCGTGAGGTGGGGACGCAGCGGACGTTCGGTGAAGTCGATACCGCACTCCCTGACCCGCGCCCGTACTGCTTCGGCCAGCTCGTGCAGGCCGTCAAGATCACCCCTGATGCCGCTCCACAGGACGCGCTCGTCGAAGTGTCCGCCACCGATGAGAGCCAGTTCGAGGGAGGGGCGGGCAGCCGCCAGGTCGGCGAGCGGTGCACGAAGCCGCTGGACAGCCCGCACCGGCAGCTCGCCCAGGAAGACCAGGGTGATGTGCCAGTCCTCGATACGGTTCCAGCGCAGGCCGGGACAGGTGGCGTAGGCCGGGCTCAGCGCGTGCGCCAGCTCGTTCTTCGCATCGTCGGGCGGGGCGAGCGCGATGAACGCGTGCTGGGTGGCGATCTGGGACGGTTCGGTCACGGATGCCTTCTTACCTCATACGCCCGCGAGGCCGAAGCCTGACTGCCCGCAGGGCGGACGCGCTGGGCATCCCTGATCGCCATCCCGGTCACTGATGTGACGGGTGAATGCGGCACGCCTCCGCCGCGGACACGTGGGCCGTCCAGCATCGAAGCTGGACCGTGGTGACCGACACCCTCAACGCCCTCGCCACCTCCGGACACGACGCGCAACCTGCCCACGCCCTCATTGACCCCTGTGACGATGCGGCCATGCAGCCGCTCACCGACCAGCCGCTCACCGACCAGCCGCGCGCCGACCGGCACTCGATGGGAGTGAGGCGGCGCGGTCACCGGCTCGGTGCGCGCGTCGAGACCGTGGTGCCCGGCGCGCGTGGCGCCGTGAGCATCCACCCCTCGTTCGGCGAATTCGGGCAGGACCCGTTCGACTTCGGCCCGGATGTCACCAACAACGCGGCCGTCCTCGCCGTCAACTGAACCGCCCGGGCAGACCACCGTCAGGCGTACCGCCATCGATCGCCAATTCGTCGCGGCAATAGGCGAGTTGCAGTGTGACGTGAGTGAAAGGTGGGAAGAGATCGCACACGGCTGTCGGGACCCGGTGCGTCTGCTCGGCGGGGTTCGGGCAGGGCGGGCGCCGACCACGCGACAGGAGACCGATCAATGATGCTCAGGCATGTACGGAGCAGGATGCAGGCAGCCGCGGTCGTCCTTTCGACCGTCGCGGCCCTCGCCCTCGGCTCGACCGCCACGACCCACGCGACAGCGGCGCCGGCACTCGCGAAGGCGGGACCGACCGCGGTGGCGTACGTCGAGGTCAACAACAACAGCATGCTGAACGTCGGCAAGTACACCCTCGCCAACGGCGGAGACCCCGTCTTCGACGTCGCCGTGATCTTCGCCGCGAACATCAACTACAACACGAGCACGAAGACGGCGCAGCTGTACTTCAACGAAAACGTGCAGCGCGTCCTCGACAACGCCGCCACCCAGATACGCCCGCTGCAGCAGAAGGGCATCAAGGTCGTCCTGTCGGTGCTCGGCAACCACCAGGGGGCGGGCTTCGCCAACTTCCCGTCCCAGCAGACGGCATCGGCGTTCGCCAAGCAGCTGTCGGACACGGTGACCAAGTACGGTCTCGACGGCATCGACTTCGACGACGAGTACGCCGAGTACGGCAACAACGGCACCGGGCAGCCCAACGCCAGCTCGTTCGTCCAGTTGGTGACCGCACTCCGTACGAACATGCCGGACAAGATCATCAGCCTCTACAACATCGGCCCGTCCGCATCCCGTCTGTCCTACGGCGGGGTCGACATCTCGTCCAAGTTCACCTACGCCTGGAACCCGTACTACGGAAGCTGGCAGGTCCCCGGCATCGGACTGCCCAAGTCCAAACTGTCCCCGGCGGCCGTCGAGATCGGCAGGACATCGCAGAGCACGGTCACCACGCTCGCCCGCCGTACCGTGAGCGAGGGATACGGAGTCTTCCTGACGTACAACCTCAACGGCGCCGACCGCAGTGCGGACGTCTCCGCGTTCACCAGGGAGCTGTACGGCAGTACCGCCGTCTACACACCGTGAAACGACCCGTATCCGGGCAGCCTGGGCCGTTGGGTACAACCCTCCCGTACCTGCCGGCCGGGGCCTGACGGACGCGAGTGCCGTCCAACGGCCGGGCGTCGGGCTGTGATCCGCGTTCCCCGGCTGCCGGCAACGGAGTTGTAAGGTTCTGGCCATGACTTCGACCGCCGGCCACGGCAACCCGGACGAACTCGTCATGGCCCACTCCGGCCTCCTCGAAACGGCGAGCCAGGCTCAGGCCCGCAAGGCAGTGCGCGAGCTGGTGGTGGTTGTCGACGACGGCGCCGCGCTGGAGCTGGCCGCCCGTTTCGCGCCGGTCGCGGACCTCGCCCTGGACACACTGCTGCGGCTGTGGCCGACGGTGGGGGATCCGGACGGCTACGCCGCGGCTCTGCTGGTGCCGGCCTTCCGCCGTGAGGGTCGTACGGAGCTGACGTTGAAGCGGGTGACCTCGCTGTCGGGTCTGCGGCACCTCACCATGCTGCGTACGCTGACGCTGGACCGCTGCAAGGAGATAACCGACCTCACGGAACTGAGCGCGCTCACCGACCTGCGCCACCTCGACCTGAACGGCTGCGCGGGGGTCGAGGACCTGACCCCTCTCAGCGGGCTCATCCACCTCACCTGGCTGAGCCTGCACCGCTGCCGTCCGGTGTCCGACGTCGGACCGTTGCTGACCCTCGGCCAACTGCGCCACCTCGACCTGAGCATCACCCGGGTCACCTCGGTGAGCGATCTGCCGGCGGCCACACCCCTGCTTGAGCACCTCAACCTGCGCGGCTGTCGGTCGTTCAAGTCCCCGGCGCAGCTCTCCGGCCTGACCCGCCTCACCCACCTCGATCTCGGCTGGACGGGCGTGCGGGATCTGACCGGCCTGACGAACGTGCCCGCACTCGCCTCCCTTCGTCTGGAAAGCTGCAAGCAGCTTCGTGACCTGACCGGTATCGCCGCGGCGGCCGGTCTCTCCGAGCTGGTCATCGAGGATTGCCCTCGTTTTCAGTCATTCCGCGGCTTGGGACACCATCCCCGACTGACGAAGCTTGCGGTCAAGGGCTGTCCGGACCTGTTCGACCTGCACGGACTGTCCGCACTGACGCACTTGACGGAGCTGCGGATCGCGGACGGCGAACGGTTCGCCTCCGTCGCGGGACTCGGATCCCTGCCCTCCCTCGAAAAAATCACCTTCGAGAACTGCCCCGCGCTGGCGGACGTCGGCCAACTTGCAGGCCTCGCCGGTTCGTTCGGGCTTCATCTGGACGGGCTCGGCCTGATCCGGGACCTCTCCCCGTTCGCCTCCCTCCCCGGTCTTCGCGGACTCGGTCTCGACAGGTGTTCCGGGCTGCTGGACCTCACCGGCCTCGGCACGCGCAGTGCTCTGGAGGAACTGGCCGTCAGCCGGACCGACAGCCTGAGCAGCCCGGGCGACCTGGGTGACCTGCCGACCCTGCGTGAACTGGAGTTCAGCGGTCTTGACTCGCTCACCGACCTCGGCCGCCTGCACGGCCTGACCGCCCTTGCCAAGGTGGCTGTGCGGGACTGCCAGGCGCTCAAGGACATCAGAGGACTGGCCGGCACCCCGGTCACCGACCTGACACTCCACCGGACCCCGGGCCTCGACTCGCTCGACGTCCTGGAGACGTGCCCCGATCTGCGCGTACTCAGCGTGGACCGACTTCCGCAGCTGACCGACTTCCCCGCCCTTCCCTCCCTGACCCGGCTCTATCTCTCCCACCTGGACTGGGAAGACCTGTCGCCGCTGGCCGGTCTCACATCGCTCCAGTCCCTGCGCATGGGCTACCTGGACGAGGTGGCCGACATCAGTACGCTCGCCGACCTGCCCGACCTCAGCGAACTCCTCTTCGGCGGCCACCGGGCCCTCACCGAGCTCGAACCCCTGCTCAGGATCAGGTCGTTGCGACGGCTCAACAAGTCACTGCAGATGAACGAACAGATACTGCGGGGCCGACGCGACCCCGTACTGGCCGAACTCGCGGCACGGGGACTCGCGATCGACCAGCGCTGAGGGTCAGGGGGGTGTCAGTCCGTGTAGACCTCGGCGCGGTCGACGCTCACGAAGGCCGCTCCGGCGGAGGAGTTGCGTTCGCCGGTGACCCGGATCTGCAGGGTGTGCGTGCCGTACGGCAGGCGTGGGCTGAAGTATTGGAGTGTCTCGCCGGTTCGGATGGCGCCGTAGAAGTCGACGCGCTGTTCGGTGCCTCCGTCGACGCGAATACCGGCGATGCCGTTGCCGGTGTCCTTCACGGACAGCAGCGCGATCCTGGTGCCGGTGAAGGTGAACGTCGCGGTGTTGCCGGCCCGGTCGCTCCAGTGGTCGTCGCCCCAGAAGCACTGTGCGGCGCAGCCGGTGCCCGAGTTCCACGAACCCTGGTACGTCACCGTGCCGTTGCCGCTGGAGCGGCCGTCGTCGTTGATCCAGTGGTTGCCGGAGCCGGGATCGCCGGAGGGCAGGTTCTGAGTGGCGCCCATGGCGAGGGGGGTGCCGAGGTCGGGGCCCCCGTCGGCCCGCCAGCCGATCTTCTGCGCGCGTGTCGTGCGGTTGCTGTAGGTGAGCTCCGATGTGGTCTTGGCGTGGTAGATGATCCAGTCCTCCGTCCCGTCGGGGGAGCGGAAGAAGGCGTGGTGTCCGGGACCGAACACGCCCCTGGCGTCGTTGCGGGCGAAGACGGGCCCGCTGCGCTGCGTCCAGTTGCCGGCCACCAGCGGGTCGGCCCCACTGGGCAGGGACATCTCCCACACCTGGTAGTCGGGCTTCCCGGTGTCGCACGTCGAGTACGTCATCCAGGTACGGCCGTTGCGGTACAGGAACTCGGGGCCCTCACGGACCTCCGGGCAGCCGCCCGCCCCGTTCAGGGCGACGGCGTTGCCCGAGACGGTGTACGGGTTCGACATGGGCGCGATGTTGAGTCCGTTGTGCTGGTACGCGTTGATGCCGCTGTACGCGAGATAGAGCCGCCCGTTGTGCTGGAGGATCCCGGGATCGATGGCGAAGTCGTTGGCGTGGTTGGGCGGGGTCAGCTTCGCCTTGAAGTGGTAGGGCCCCGCCGGGTCGTCACCGGCCGACTCCAGGACGTAGAGCCGGTGGTGGTCGTCCACTCCGTCGTCGGCCGTGTAGTACATGTACCAGCGGCTGTCGAAGCGGTAGAACTCGGCTGCCCAGATGTGCTGGTTGCGGGAGGCGTCGGTGTCGGTCCACACGGTGATCGGTTCGGCGTCGAGCAGTGTTCCCAGCGAGGGGGACCGCCACATCTTGATGCTGCCGCCCTGTGTGGTGGTGAGGTGGTAGGCCCCGTTCGCGTACGTCATGAACGGGTCGGGTCCCGTGTTCAGCGGATTGCGGAAGGTCCCCGAGGCGGCCGAAGCCGTAGCCGTAGCCGTAGCCGATGCCGCTGTCGCGGTCGGTGATGTCGTGGCGGGGGCGGCCTGTGGAGCGCACAGCAGGCCGACCAGCAAGGCGAACAGGGCGGTTACCGAAGCGGTGATGGGCCGGGCACGCATCGCTGGCTCCCCACGTATCGACGTCCGTGTGTGACGGACGGCGCGATATGAGCTGATGGTTGCTCATGGCAACACAGCGATTACATCGTTGTAAAGAGGCGGGCCGAAAGATACCTCAGGCGGTCAGCTGCCGGAGAAGTTCCCCGGCGTCGTGCAGGGCGGTCATATGGATGAACCGCCCGTCGCGGACCTGGTAGATGGCGTACTCGACGATCTCGAAAGAAGCGCCGGTGGGAGTTACGCCGAGCCATTCCTTCACCGGGGTACCGGTGTTGATCAGACGGGCGGCCAGACGGTCACCGTCGAAGAGGAGTTCCTTGAGTTCCCAGTGGAGGTCCGGAACGGCGTCCACGTCGTGCCGCTGGACGGTGAGGAGGTCGTCCCGGGTGGCCGGCTCACCGTTCAGAGTCGTCCGGTCGTTGATGAACTCGTCCATACCGTCGAACCGGTGGGCGTTGAGCGCCTCGATATAGCGCAGATAGAAGGCGCGCAGATCGTCGTCGGACACGAGAGTGCCTTTCGGTGGAAAGTCGGTGGAAAGTCGGTGGGAAGGCTGGCGGAGAGGAAATCGCTCGTTGTCGGCATGGGTGCTCGCGTTCCTCAGATCTGGTTGAGACCGCCGTCGACGTACAGGCTCGAACCGGTGATGAAGCTGCTCTGCGCGGAGGCGAGGAAGACCACGGCGGCGGCGATCTCCTCCGGGTGGCCGAGCCGTCCCAGCGGCACGCGCGCGGCCAGTTGCTCCTTGAACCGGTCCGGGGTGGAGGTGAGTGCCGACAGTGCGGGGGTGTCGGTCGGGCCGGGCGTGACGGTGTTGACCCGGATGCCGCGGCCCTTGAGTTCGTTGGCCCAGGTCCGGGAGAACGACCGGGTGGCGGCCTTCGTGGCCGCGTACACGCCGAGTGCCTCGTCGCCGACGTCGACGTTCGTCGAGCCGTTCAGGATGACCGAGGCGCCGTCGTTGAGCAGGGGCAGCGCCTTCTGCACGGTGAAGAGCGTGCCGCGGACGTTGATGCCGAAGAGGGCGTCGAAGTGTTCCTCGGTGACCTCCTCAAGCGGTACCAGCGAGGCGACGGAGGCGTTCGCGAACAGTACGTCCAGGCCGCGTCCCCGGTCGCGGATCGCCTCGTAGAGCCGGTCCAGGTCGTCGAGGTTCGCGATGTCCCCGGTCACCGCGGTCACCGCGGTCGCCGACGGGCCGATCGTCTCGACGGCGGCGTCGAGTTCGGCCTGGCGGCGGCCGGTGATGAACACGTGTGCGCCCTCGGCCGCCAGTCGCACGGCGGCGGCCAGGCCGATACCGGCGCTGCCCCCGGTGACGAGAGCGGTCCTGCCCTCAAGAAGTCCCATGGCGTTTCCCCTCCGAGTTCCGCAGCGATCGTTGCGGAAGTCCGACGGT
>NZ_JBHWZP010000073.1:0-33845 GCF_042728395.1 Streptomyces sp. NPDC060205 | reverse complement strand
GTCCTCACGCGCTCGTGGGCCGTCCTGTCCCGTCAGTCACGCACGGAGTGCTCGCGCTCGTGCCCGGCGCTCTCCGTGTGCGGCGACGCCGTCTCCAGGCGGGCCGTGATGACGAGGGTGCCTTCCTCGATCTGGTAGTCGAGGGGCAGGTCGAGGCCGCGCATCGCGGCGACCATGCCGGTGTTGGCCGCCTGCGTGACCGCGTACACGCTGTCGCAGCCGGCCTCGACGGCCATCGCCACCAGGCGGTTGAGCAGTTCACCGCCGATCCCGCGGCGCTGCCAGTCGTCCTCCACCAGCAGGGCGATCTCCGTCTCGTCGCCGTCCCACAGCAGATGTCCGAGCCCGACGACGCGCCCCGACGCGGTCTGCACGGCGAGCGTGCGGCCGAAGTGCGGGCTCAGCAGGTGCTTGAGGTACTTGTCCGCGTCGCCGACGGGTCCGTGGTACCGCATGCTCAACGTCCGCTGCGAGCACCGCTCGTGCATGGCCTTCGCCGCCTCGACGTCACCGGCGTCGGCACGTCGCACGATGATGTCCTTGCCCTGCGGCAGCGTCAGCACGTCCCGGCTGCGCGGCACCCGTGGGCCGAGCCGTGCGTCCAGCTCGACCAGCGCCCTGGCCCGCGCGAACTCCGTCGGCGTGAACGGCAGATACGGCCGCTCCACAGTGATCACTCCACCCTCCGGTGCGCGCAACCGCATCACCGTGTCCTCCAGCGCCCCTTCTACGGGCGCCCCCGCCTCCGGACGATCCCCGCGCACCGAGGTGGCGGGCAGCGAGCGGATCGTGCAACGCCCCAGCAACTGCCTTAGCGCCAAGGGTAGTTCAGCCGCGTCGAGCGCCGTACGGGTGGCCAGGCCCAGCACCCGCGTGGGCGCGTCCACCAGGTCGTGCGCGTCGGCCCGCTCGATCCAGGTACCGGAACCGCCCGACGACGACACCGCCCGCGTGACCTCGGACGCCGCCACCGGCGCGGGGGCGCGCAGCAGGAACTCGTCCACCGTGCCCTCGGTCAGCGGATGCGTCTGCAGGCTCAGGATGTCGACCCGCAGTTCCGCCAGCGCCAGGCACAACGCGGCCAGCGAACCCGGCTCGTCCCGCACGGTGGTCCGCATCCGCCACAGCACGGTCTCGCCCGAGGCCGAGGCCGAGGCCGGCACCGGTCCGGAGCCGTCGGCGGCGCCGGTGTCCGGTGTGCCCGGGGCGCCCCCGACCGTCCCGGCCCGCCGCGCGGATGCGGCCGGCCGGGCGCCGGTATCGCCTGTCGGCGGAGCGTGACCGTGGCGGCGTGACCACCATGTGTGGAAGCCCGCCGTGGCGATCAGCGCGACCGCCGAGATCGCGAGGAGGGCGGGCCCGTCGGGGCCGTGCCCGATCAGGTTCGCCACGGCGTCGGCGACCGCGACCGCCGTGAACAGAGCGGCCAGTTCGACGAGGTCCCTGCGCCAGTGGTGGACCGGCCGGCCGTTTTTCGCACGCGTCACATCACACATGTCCTGAGTCATACCGTCACTGTGAAGTACGGGTGTTGCGTGATCGCGAACGCTTTGTGACTGATCGGTTAAGTATGTATCTGTCTTTTTTGTTGCATTTTTTACGATTCCCTTCCGCAACTCGCCCGCCCGGCTGAACGACCTGGTCGCCCCCGGTGCCCCGGTGGCCCCGGTCAGGCGGCCACCCCCTGTTCCAGCGTGGCACGCAGCCGACGGGCCTGGGCCACGAGCCGCGACGAACCGCTCCGCTCCGCCACCGGTGCCAGATGCTCCACCTCGCCGTGCGCACCGGTCCGTTCGGCGCACTCGGCGGCGACGGCGAGCAATTCGCCCATCCCGCGGGTGGCCGGAGCGGCGCCGTCCGCGGCGAGGCCGGCGAGCAGGGCGGGCAGCGCCGCCCCGAGTATCGACCAGACGGTGGCGTACGCTCCGGTCGTCGCCGCGGTCCGTACGGACTCGGCCAGCCGCAGCGGCTTCACCGCCCCCTTGCACACCAGCTGCCCCAGATCCCGGCCGAGCCTCCCGGCGTCCAACTGCCCTCGCGCGGCGAGCACCAGCAGGGCGTCCACCGCGCTGAGCCGGTCCTCCGGGTGACGCGCGCCCAGCCCGTACGCGAGGCACAGGTGCACGGCCTCACCCGCTTCGCCCTCCGCCTCGGCGAGCAGCGGCAGGACCGCTGCCCCGCCCCGGATGTCGTCCACCGCGACCGTGGAGACCTCGCGCACCAGACGCGCGGCCACCACCTCCCGCAGTCCGGGCACCACGGCCAGCCAGTGCTGCCGCTCGGCCTGGGTCCAGTAGTGGGGGCAGTACCTGCGTGCCTCGAAGGCGCCCATGGGCATGCCGAGCCGACGGAACGCCAGGGGGAGTTCCTCCGGCAGCCCGTCGAGCTCGCCGAGTTCGAGCACGATGCGCTCCGCCGAGACGCGTCGGGTGCTCGTGGGGGGCGTCGGGCTCTCGCCCAGGAGGCGGCGGGCCAGCCGCTCACCCTCCACCGTGCCGAGCGCGGCGGCCCGTCCGGCGGCGGCCTCGCTCACCGCCCGGTCGTCGCGGCGCACCCGGAGCAGCGCCTGGGTGAAGTCGGTCTCGCCGGGCCGGGCGCCGAGCCGGTGGTACTCGGCGAGACGGGCCACCAGGTCGTCCGGCTCCAGGAACCCCGACGACCAGGTGGGCGTGGCCAGCAGGAACGGCATCGGATCCGTCCGCACCCGGTAGGCCGCCTCCCACAGGCGCGCGTTGAAGACGGCGGACAGCGCGGTGTGCACACAGGGGTCCGACATCGGACCGTGCTGATGGGCCTTGTGCAGCGTGGAGGTGCGCACCCGGTCCAGGAGGGCCGCGAGTACCACCTGAAGGCCGTACGGATCGCGCCGGAAGTATTCGTCCGACGAATGGTGAGGACGGTCGGTGCCCATCCACCAGGTGCGGGCGAGCGTCGGTCTCACGGCCTCGGCCAGCTCCTCCTGACGCAGGTACGCGTGCCGCACGAGTCCGTCCAGGGTGCGCTCGAACACCGCCATGTCGGCGTCGGCGGACACCATCAGGGCTCCGACCTCCTCGGCCAGCTCGATCACCGAGTCCGGCGCGGGCGCGAGCCGTGAGGGCTCCGGCGCGGGCGGCAGCAGCTCCAGGTGCGGGTGTGGCGCGAGCTCGTCCGCGTCCAGTCCCAGGGCCTCGATCGCGCGTGCTCGCAGTCCGGCGCTCAACTGGGCGACGCCGGCGGCCACTTCGTCGCGCGCCTGCGCGTTCGCCGCACCGATCCCGCCGATGTGCCGCTCCACCAGCTTCAGCGCCCGCTCCTGGACGTCCGTGTCCTCGTGCCCGAACGCGTGCGCCACCGCGGGCAGCAGCTCCGCCGCGCCCGACGGATCGCGCCGGAGCACCTTGCCGAGGAGCACGAGCTGGGCGCGGACCAGCTTCTTCTCCGTGCGGAACAGCACGACGGCGGACATCTCGGCGAGCTGCCGATGCGTGATCTCGCCGGCCAGCGCCAGCGAACCCAGCACCGACCGGGCGTGCGACGCCACCGTGGACGCCGGGTGGGAGGCGAGCGCCAGCCAGTCCGCCACGCGCTCCCGCTCCTCGTCCCCGGTCGCCTCAAGTGCCGTCAACAGCCTGAGGAAGACCCGGCAGTCGGACGCGGCGACGCCGCGCAGCAGCCGGGCGACGCAGGCGTCGATCAGCGCCTCGCGGTCGAGGAGGCCTTCCTCGGTGAGCCTCACCAAGGCGGTGATCCAGCTCTCGGGGCCGTCACCGAACAGCCAGTCCAGATGGCTGCCGAGGTCCGGGATCTCGAAGAGGGCGGGCACGAGCCGCGCCGTGTACGGATCCTGGCGCAGCCGGTCCAGGACGGAGTCGCCGCGCTGCCAGAGGCTGCCGATCTGCTCGACCCAGCCGACCACGTAGGTCTCCGTCGTCGGCACCGGGCACCCGGACAGCCGGACCAGCCCCGCCATCAGCTCGTAGGGCACCTGGGCGGTCGACGGGCGGTCCGCGAGGCGCTGCGCGAGGTTGCCCAGCCAGTCCCGGTCCCGGTCGCCCAGGACATGGAGCAGGACCGCGGGGGACGCCTGGGACCAGCGCATGTCGGCAGCGGCGAGCCAGGCCGCCGTACCGGCCGCTCCGGTGTGGCAGGCCGCGCCCGCCGCGTGCAGTGTGGGGTACGCCTTGCGGGACTTGGAGTTCCAGGGCTCGGTGCGCAACTCCTTGCGCAGTTCCTTGAGCGCCGGCAGACAGAGCCGCCGCTCGGGATCCGTCATCCCGTCCAGCAGGCCCGCGGCCTCACCCGTATGCCCCGCCTTCAGCAGCGCGTCGCTCACCGACACCGTCCCGTTCACCGCCGCCACCCCGCTCACCGACACCACCCCGTTCCTCGAAACCGCCCCGCCCACCGGCTTGTTCACCCGCACCGCGTCACGCACCACCGGCATCGCCCCGCTCATCGCGCACCCCCGTCGACCAGAACCTCCGCCTGCCCGGACACCGCGCCGCGGCGGACCATCCGCACCGCCAGGGCGTGCTTGCACGGGCCGCGTCCGCCGCGGTACTTGGCCCACCACAGGCAGGTGCAGCTCAGCACTCCCGCGTCGTCGCGCACCCGGTGCGTGTGCCCGTCCTGCGCGGTCACCGTGCCGAGGACGCCGTCCAGGGCCACCGCGCCCGCGCTCACGAGATCCCGGGCGGCCCGCAGCCGGGGGTTGTGCCGCTCCACGCGCTCGGCGTCGTAGGGGAGTTCACGGTGGAAGTAGGCGGCCTCCGCGGTGTCGTAGCCCACGCGCCCCGAGGTGCCCAGCCGGACGAGGGCCGCCCGCACCCGCTCGGCGGAC
The DNA here is from genome assembly GCF_042728395.1 of Streptomyces sp. NPDC060205. Lineage (NCBI taxonomy): Bacteria > Bacillati > Actinomycetota > Actinomycetes > Kitasatosporales > Streptomycetaceae > Streptomyces > Streptomyces sp. NPDC060205. Next base: position 29,023 of record NZ_JBHWZP010000073.1, on the reverse strand, counting down.
AGTCCCGACGCGGCGGACAGATCACCGACATCGATCCTGGGTTCCCAGGCCAGCAGCACCGAGATCAGCTCCGCGTCCTCGGCGGCCTCGTCGGTGGCCAGTGCGTCGAGCACCCCGCCCTCACCGGAGAAGCCCCGGGAGGCCTCGGGCGACAGCGTCAGCGTGAGCCGCATGCCGGGCAGGACGACCTCCCAGGCGCTGGCCGCCGCGGCGGTCCCGGCGAGCGCGGGACCGTACACCCGCAGGGCCGACGCGTGCCGGAGCACCCTCTGGAGGGCGACCAGGCGCTCCGGACCGGGGAGGCAGACCGCTCCGGGCACCGGCCGGGTCGTCGGCCGCAGGACGCGCCCCGCGGGCACCACCCACTGCACAGCCCGGGAAGAGCCGCGCGCACCGGAGCGGGGCAGCGAGCGCAGGAACCGCACGGTCTCGGCCGCGGGCAGTTCGGCCCGCAGGTCGAAACCCGCCGCCGTCACCTGCGCCTCGGCGAAGCCCCGCAGCCAGCGGTCCGGCAGGGGCACCTTCTTCTCCACGACCGGCCCGTCCAGGGTGGTCACGGCCATCTCGTCCGGACCGACGCGCAGATGCAGCGGGTCGTCCGAGCCGATCCTCGACAGGGCGTCGCGCAGCGGGTTGTTGACGTCGACGTTCGTCGTGCCGTGGCCCACCTCGCCCCCGTCGAGGCCCGCCGCCAGCACGTCCAGCCGTGCGTACACCCCGCCGCAGCCGGAGAAGGACTCGAAGCGCAGCCGGTCGCCGCTGCCCGTGACCACCGGGTCCAGGGACGACCGCAGCTGCTGCTGGTAATAACGCGCTCCCGCCACGTCGGCGACCGCGAGCAGCCCCGCCGAGGCAACCTGAGGCGACGTCAGGAAGCCCGCGAAGAAACGGGGATGGTCCTCGACACCGCGGGGCGTCGTGCCCCGCGAGGTCTCAAGTCCCAGGCGCCGGCCGTCCGGTGCGGACTCCAGCGTGGAGGGTCGGGTGTAGGCCACGGCCTGCAAGGATCGCGTCATGGAAAAACCGTAGAGGCGACCACTGACAATCGCTCCGACCTGCGAAGACGCACGGATTCCCGGGACTTGGGCAACCCGACGTGCCGCGTACCGGGGGATGACGCCGGTACGCGGCACGAGGCAGCAGATTACGGGAGCCGGAGCCCTCCGCGTGACCTCGGCGAAGCTACCGCCCCGCCGGTGGAACCGCTGATCCGTCGTTGAACTACTGCCCCACGCGCCCCGGTTGCAGCACCTTCGTGAACAGCACCGCGCCGCCGGTCGCCCGCAGGCGGACCGTCAGCTCGCCGCTCTGCCCGTCGATGTCGACCTCGCCGAAGTACTGGGGCGACTCCATGGGGGAGACGTTCGCCCTGTCGGGTGCCTGGACGAAGACCCGGTCCGGACCGAACGTGCCGTCCAGCGCGTTCGCCTGGAAACCGCCCGCGGCCAGCGGACCGGAGACGAACTCCCAGAACGGCGCGAAGTCCTTGAAGGCCGCGCGCGCCGGGTCGTAGTGCTGCGCCGAGGTGTAGTGCACGTCCGCCGTCAGCCACACCGTGCCGGTGATCCGGCGGTGCTTGACGAACCGCAGCAGCTCCGCGATCTGCAGCTCGCGGCCCAGCGGCGCGCCCGGGTCGCCCTGCGCGACGGCCTCGATGTCCGTCGCGCCGTCCGGTACGACCAGGCCGAGCGGCATGTCGGACGCGATCACCTTCCACACCGCCCGCGAACGCGCCAGCTCCCGCTTCAGCCAGACCAGCTGCTCCGCGCCCAGGATGCCGACGGTGTCGTCGGGCTGCCGGTCGGGGGAGTTGGCGTTGCGGAACGTCCGCATGTCGAGCACGAAGACGTCCAGCAGCGGACCGTGGCGCACGACCCGGTGGATCCTGCCGTCCTCGCCCGTGGCGGGCAGGGTGGAGATCGGGAAGTACTCGCTGAAGGCCTTGCGGGCGCGGGCAGCGAGCGTGTCGACGTCCTTCACCGTGTAGCGGGCGTCGGTGAGGATCTCGCCCGGGTACCAGTTGTTGAGGACCTCGTGGTCGTCCCACTGGGTGATCGTGGGGACCTGCGCGTTGAAGCGGCGTACGTTCTCGTCGAGCAGCGAGTAGCGGAAGTTGCCGCGGTACTCGGCCAGGGTCTCCGCGACCTTGGACTTCTCGTCGGTGGTGACGTTCCGCCAGACCCGGCCGTCCGGCAGCGTCACCGACGACGACAGCGGGCCGTCCGCGTAGATCGTGTCGCCGCTGCACAGGAAGAAGTCGGGGTTCCGGCGGCGCATCTCCTCGTACGCGTACAGGCCGCCGATGTCCGGGTTGATGCCCCAGCCCTGGCCCACGATGTCGCCTGACCACAGGAAGCGGACGTCCTGGCGCCGCTTGGCGGGCGCGGTCCTGAAGGTGCCCGCCACGGGTTCGCCGGTACGGCGGTAGTCGTCCGGGTCGGCCAGCGTCACCCGGTAGTGGATCTGCTCCCCGGAGGGCAGGCCGCGCAGCGGGACCGTGCCGGTGAAGTCCGTGTCGGCGCCCAGGAGGGGGCCGTGCCATTTTCGGGACCTGTGGAACGACTCGGTCGCGGAGGTCTCCACGATCATGCGGGCGGGGCGGTCCGAGCGGACCCACACCAGACCGGAGTCCGTGGTCACGTCTCCGGCCTGGACGCCCCACTGCGCCCGGGGCCGCCCCGACAGCGCGAACGCCGGGGCCGCGGCGACCGCGCCGAGGGCGGAGGGCAGGGCGAGTGCCGCCGACGCGGCGAGCGAGCCGCGCAGGACGCTGCGGCGGCCGGGGAGCGGGCGGCTCGGCGGGCTGAGTGACATGGGGCGCCTCCTGGGGCGGGTCCGGCGGGTGTGCACGGCTACACCTACTGGTGTGCCGCAGCGCACACGCAAACCACAAGTGAACAACGCGCATTGCTGTGAGCGGCGGGTTTGGCCCGTGGGGCGTGTGCGGGCCGGTGGGGGTGGCCCGCGCCGTTCCCCGCGCCCCTGAAGAGCAAAGGATTGCGCCGTTCCCCGCGCCCCTAGGGACGGCGGGCCGCCCGCGGTGTCTTTAGGGGCGCGGGGAACTGCGCGGGCAACCCCCACCGGACCCGCAGACGACGTCCGGACCGGTTCAAGCACCCCCGTGGGGCCTCGCCGTGGCCGTCGCCAGCGCGCGGACCCCCTCCCGGATACCGCTCGGAGAGACGTGCGCGTAGCCCAGGACGAGGCGGATCACGTCGTCCGGAGGGGGGACACGCGTGTACGACGTGAGCGCGCGCACAGCGACCCCCGCCGCCTCCGCGGAGGCCAGAAAACGGCCCGTCGGCCCGTACCGCCCCGGAAGCGCGGCAATGGCATGCAACCCGGCGGCCACGCCGGAAACCTCCGTGCCGGGAAAGTGCTCCGCCAGCGCCGCGACGAGCGCGTCACGGCGCACCCGGTACTCGCGCCGGCAACGGCGGAGCTGCCGGTCGTAGTCCCCGCGCTCCACGAACCGCGCGAGCAGCGCCTGGTCGATCACCGGGTTGCCGAGATCCATCGTGCGCTTGCGTTCGACGACCTCCTCGGCCATCGACGCCGGCACCAGCAGCCACCCGAGCCGCAGCCCCGGCGCCAGCGACTTGCTGACCGAACCGGTGTACGCGACATGCTCCGGATCGAGTCCCTGAAGGGCGCCCACCGGGGCCCGGTCGTACCGGAAGTCCCCGTCGTAGTCGTCCTCGACGACGAGCCCGTCCACCGAGCGCGCCCAGTCGAGAAGTTCGGCACGGCGCCGCGCGGAGTACGCGATCCCCGTCGGGAACTGGTGCGCGGGCGTCGTCACCACGGCCCGCACCCCCGACGCGCGCAGCGCCGAAAGGTCCAGCCCCTCGTCGTCCAGCGGCAGCGGCAGGGCGTCGAGGCCGGCCGACGCGTACAGGGTCTCGTGCTCGGGGCTGCCGGGGTCCTCCACGCCCACGGCGTTCACCCCGCGCGCGTGGAGCACGAATCCGAGCAGTGTGGTCGCCTGGGCCACCCCTGAGACGACGATCACCCGTTCCGGATCCGCGACCACCCCCCGGCGCCGGGTCAGCAGTTCGGCGAGGGCGGTACGCAGCCGGGGCAGCCCGCGCGGGTCCGGGTAGCCCAGCGTGTGGTGGGGCAGTTCGGCGAGCACGCCGCGCTGCGCGGCGGACCAGGCCGCACGCGGGAACAGCGACAGGTCGGGCGTGCCGGGCAGGAAGTCCGCCACGGCGCCGGGGGAGCGGGGCGCGAGATCCCGGGCGCGGGACAGGGCGGCCCGGGCGGCCCCGCCGACCCAGGTTCCGGCACCCCGGCCGCTGCGCAGGTATCCCTCCGCGGTCAACTGCTCGTACGCCTCCGTGACCAGCCCCCGGGACACCCCGAGATCGGCGGCCAGTTCGCGGCTGGACGGCAGCCGGGTGCCGGGCGGGAAGCGGCCCGAGCGGACCGCCTCCCGCAGCGCGGCCTGCAAGGCGCGGCCACGCGCGCGTGCCGGTGCCGAGACGGCGGACAGAAGCGTCTCCCAGGCACCGGACCGGCCCGCGGCACCGAACAGGCCCGCGGCACCGGCCCGGCCCATCGCGGGTGGCGGGTCCGGATTGGTCCCCGATGACGTCATGGAAGTGGACCTTAAACCGGGCCGCCGTCCTGCATAGCGTCACTTCCATGAACGCCACCACCACGCGCGGAACCCTGCTCGCGGCCCTCGCCGCCGTCCTCGTCGGCGGCTCCTTCACCGCCAACAGCGTCCTCGGCCACTACCCGTACGCGGGCGGCCAGTTCGTGCGGTACGGCCTCGCCTGTCTGCTGCTCCTGCCGCTGGTCGGCCGGGGCGGCGCGGCACCCCTGCGCACGCTGACACCGGGCCAGTGGACACGTCTGGCGCTGCTCGCGGCCGTCGGCATGGTCGGCTTCAACCTCGCCGTCATCGCCGCGGAACACACCGCGGAACCCGCGATACCGGGTGTCTTCGTAGGCTGCGCCCCGGTCGCCGTCGCCGTGCTCGTCCCCCTCCTGGAGGGCCGCCGGCCGCAACGAATCGTCCTGTACGGGGCGTTGCTGGTGGCCGGGGGCGCCTTCACGGTCCAGGGCTGGGGGCGTACCGACGGAGCCGGAATCGCCTTCTCCCTGTGCGCGCTCGTCGGCGAGATCGGCTTCGCGGTCCTCGCCGTGCCCGTCGTGCGGCCGCTCGGACCGCGGCTGCTCTCCGCGACGGTGTGCGGGCTCGCGGCGGCCGAGTCGGCGCTGGCCGGGATCGTCCTCGACGGCCGTGCCTGGCTGCGGATCCCGGACTCCACCGAGACCGTCGCCCTGCTGTGGCAGGCGGCGGTCGTCACGGTGGTCGGCTTCGTCTGCTGGTACATGGCCATGCAGCGCATCGGCGCGGAGCGCGCGACGCTCTTCTCCGGCCTCATCCCGGTGGCCGCGGCCTGCACGGCCCCGCTCGTCGGAACGGGCTCCTACGGGCCGGTGCAGGCCGCGGGGAGCGCCCTGGTGGGAGCCGGCGTGGCCCTCGGTTCAGGCGCGCTGCGCCGCAGGGGAGGGCGTACGGCGGCTGCCGTCGCTGCCGTCCAGCAGGACGCGCGCGACCAGCGCGGGATCGTCGTTCATCGGGACGTGGCCGCAGCCGGGCAGCTTCACCAGCCGGGCCCGGGGAATGATCCGCTTGGCGCGGACTCCCTGACGGCGGACCAGGATCCGGTCCCGGGTGCCCCAGGCGACGGTCACGGGAAGACCGGGGACGTCGTCCGTGAAGCGGACCGAGGTGCCCGCCCTGAGGGTCTCGGTGAACCCCTGGGCACCCGCCAGCGCGAGGGTCTCGGCGACCACCGCCTCCGGTGAACGGCGGCCGGGACGGGCGTAGATGCTGCTGGTCAGCACCGCGCGCCCGGCCGCCGACCGGGACAGCCGCTCGACCAGCGGGAGCGGCATGCTCCGTGCGGCCTGCCGCATCGCCTGCAGCAGCGCGAACGCGTACCGCCGCTCGCCGGGCGACCAGAACCCGGCGGGCGACAGCGCGGTGACGGACCGTACGAGCTTCTCGCGGCCCAGTTCCAGGGCCAGCAGGCCGCCCAACGAGTTGCCCGCCACATGCGGCCGGTCGAGCTCCAGCGTCTCGCACAGCGCGGCGAGCGCCGCGTTCATCGTCGCCAGGTCGTGGTCGAGCCCCTCGGGCAGTGCGGGTGACTCGCCGAAGCCGGGCAGGTCCACCGCGATCACGTCCCGTTCGGTCGCCAGCAGGTCGACGACCGGGTCCCACGCCTGCCGGTGGTGGCCTATCCCGTGCAGCAGCAGAAGCGGTTCGCCGCTGCCCACGCGCGTGTACGCGAGGGTCACGGTCCGCGGGCCGTGCGGAGAGGTGACGCTGAAGGAGACCGTGGCGGCCATGGGCTTGCTCCTCGGCTGTGACTCGCTGACTGGGCACCGGCGGGCGTGGCACGGGCCGATTCGACCGGCCGGCCGGCTCCTAGACAGCTTGTCAGCAATTGCTACCGGCGGGTAGCCCCCGTCTGCCGCTCTCCCCACATCGTCTGGACACGGCCCGACATGTCGGGTTGGGATGGCCCGGTGGCTACCGACACCGTGACCGAGGTCTTCGAAGAGCACCGCCCCGTCCTGATGGGCGTCGCCTACCGCATGCTCGGCCGGGTGGCCGACGCGGAGGACGTCGTCCAGGAGGCGTGGTTGCGCTGGTCCGGAGCCGACCGCTCCGACGTCCGCGAACCGCGCGCCTATCTCGTACGGGTCACCACCCGGCTCGCCCTCGACCGGCTGCGGCAGACCCGGGCCCGTAACGAGGCCTATGTGGGGCCCTGGCTGCCCGAGCCCTACGTCACCGACTTCGGCGACACCGTCGCCGACACGGCCGAACGCGCCGTCCTCGCCGACTCGGTCTCGCTCGCCGTCCTCGTCGTCCTGGAGTCCCTCTCGCCGCTGGAGCGCGCGGTGTTCGTGCTCCGGGAGGCGTTCGGCTACCCGTACGCCGAGATCGCCGTCACGCTCGACCGCAGCGAGCCCGCGGTGCGGCAGCTCGCCGGACGGGCCCGGCGGCACGTCGAGGAGCGGCGGCCGCGCTACGAGGTCGACCCCGTGGAGCGGCGCGACCTCACCGAGCGCTTCCTCGCGGCGGCGACGGAAGGGGACCTCGACGGGCTGATGACCCTGCTGGCCCCGGACGTGCGCCTGATCGGCGACAGCGGCGGGCTGGCCCAGGCGCCGGTGCGGGTCATCGAGTCGGCCGACAAGGTGGGCCGCTTCCTCGGCGGAGTCATGCGCAAGGGCGTGTCGGACGCGACGTTCCGCTTCCTGGAGGTCAACGGCGGACCGGCGTTCCTGGTGCTGTCCGGCGGCAAGCCCGACAGCGTCTTCCAGCTGGACGTCGCCGACGGCCGCATCCAGTGCGTGTACATCGTCCGCAACCCGGAGAAGCTGCTGTCCCTCGCCGTCGACTGACGGCCGCCGGCGGGCGGAGCCCCGCCGGTCGTATGCCAGAGCCCCCGTCCGGACGACGGGGGCTTTGCCGTTGTGTCACGTATGCGGCGTATCGCGAACGTCGTATGAACGCTCTGCGGCAACACACCTGTGCGAGCTGTAACGGATCGAGGATTGGTCTTGACCAAGGGTGGGGGTCGCCATATGGTCGCTGGGATAGTGCAGGAACCTTTAATAAACAAGGGCGCTAAAAGCCGCCGGGACACGGCGATTGCGGAGGACACGGTGGGGACCACGCAGCTGGATACGGTGCCGGAGCCCAAGTACTGGCATCTGAAGACCGTGCTCAGCGAAGCACTGGACTCCGAGTTCTCGGTGGGGGAGATCCTCCCCAACGAGCGCGATCTGGCGGCCCGGTTCGGCGTCGCGAGGGCCACGCTCCGCCAGGCCCTCGAACAGCTGGAACTGGAAGGACGGCTGCAGCGCCGCCGCGGGGTCGGCACGACCGTCGCACCGCCGCGCATGGGCGTGGCCGTCGCCTCCGAGCAGCACACCTGGCCCGGCGCCGCCGGTGACGCCTGGCAGCCCGCCGACTGCGTGACGGCGCCCCCGCCCTCGGCGGTGGCCCAGATCCTGGAGAGCGGCCCCGAGGACCGGGTGCACATCGTGCGCCGCTCCCGGGTGACGCACGGCCAGCCCGTCGCCGCCGAGCTCCTCTACATCCCGGCCTCGTCGGTGCCCGACCTGTCCGGCATCGACGCCCCCTCGGGCACCGCACGCGCGCGTGCGGTCCTGCGGGAGCTCGCGCGCCTGGACCTGGAGGGCGAGGACCGCGCCGTGGAGCTGGGCTCGGCGCGCGCGGACGACGCCAAGGAACTGGACCGGCTCCCCGGTGCGCCCGTCCTCGTCGTCACGACCCGCTACTTCGCCGAGGGGCGCACGGCGGCGGTCTCCGTCGCCACCTACCGCGCCGACACATGCCGGCTGACCTTCGGCGACTCCGGCGGTGTGGAGATCCACCACGACCCGGAGCGCCGCGCCTCCTGACCGACGTCACCCGACGACTGCCGACGTCACCCGACGTCACTCGACGACGGTCGGCGCCATCCGACGACTGCCGGCGTCGACCGGCGACTGTCGGCCTCACCTGATGACTGCCGGCGTCGACCGGCGACACCCGCGCGCGTACGTCGCGCTCCGACCTCCGGAGCGCGACGTTCCGCTGTTACGGCCGCACGGTCCGCTCTTACGGCCATACGGTCCGCCGCGTTCAGCGGCGGGCCGTCACCGTGCTCTCCACCGCGAAGAGCTGCTCTTCCACATGGTCCAGAGCCAGCCGCAGCGCACCCGTCGCCACGGCCGCCTCGCCCAGCAGCGACAGCGTCACCCGCGGGGGCCGCAGGCAGTAGCGGGCCAGCTCCTTGCGCAGCGGCTCCAGTACGCCGTCGAGACCCGCCGCCCAGCCGCCGATCACGACCAGCTCGGGATCGAGGGCCAGGACGAGCGCGGCGACGTCGTGCACCAGCCGCTGGATGAAGCGCTCGACGGCCGCACGGGCCCGCTCGTCACCCGCGCGCGCGTGCCTGAAGACCTCCGCCACCGCCTGTTCGTCGAGCGGATGCAGCGGCTCGTCGGTCGTGGACAGCAGCGTCTCCGGAGTGACCTCCCGGCCCAGCAGATGGAGCGCGCCGATCTCACCGGCCGCCCCTCCGAAGCCCCGGTGCAGCCGCCCGCCGATGAGGGAACCTGCCCCCGGACTCAGCCCGGCCAGTACGAACACCATGTCGTCGGATTCGGTGGCGGCACCCTTCCAGTGCTCGGCGACCGCCGCCGCGTTGGCGTCGTTCTCCACGATCACCGGGCACTTGAAGGAGCGGCGCAGCCGTTCGCCGAGCGCCAGCCCCGTCCACTCCGGCAGTGCCGTGCACAGGCGTACGGTGCCGTCGGCCTCCACGATGCCGGGCGAGGTCGCCCCGACGGCCCGCAGGGACCCGCGCGCGACCCCTGCGCGGCGCAGCAGCTCCGCGACGGCCGTACGCAGCCGTTCGAGCCGCTCGTCCGCCGACGCCGTCTCGCAGACGTCCTTGGCGAGCGAGCCGAGTATCCGGCCGTCCAGGTCCGACAGGAGCACGGCCACCCGGTGCGGGCCGATCTCCAGGCCCAGCAGATGGCCGGCCTCCGCCCGGAAGCGGAACCGGCGCGCGGGCCTGCCCTGACGGCGTGCGGCGCTCTCGTCGGCCGCGGTCTCGACGACGAGTCCGCCGTCCATGAGCCCTTCGACGACCCCCTCGACGGTGGGCCTCGACAGGCCGGTCACCCGCGTGATCTCGGTGAGTGTCGCGAAGTCCGTGGCCCGCAGCGCGTGCAGCACCACCGCGGAGTTGATCCTCCGCAGCAGAGAGGGATCCCCGCCGGTCAACTGCCCCAACGTCCGTCCTCCCAGCTCGTGCGCGTGTTGGTTGGCCGGATCGTACTCGGCGCGGCGGGTCCCGGCGAGTGCCGGGGATCACCTGCCCGCTCCCGGCCCCCGCCACGGACCGGAATCAGCCGGGTGCCACGAACCCGGACTCGTATGCCGCGATCACCGCCTGGGTGCGATCGCGGGCCCCCAGTTTCGACAGTACGGCGCTGACGTGGGACTTCACCGTCTCGGTGCCGACCACCAGCCGCGCGGCGATCTCCGCGTTCGACAGGCCCCGTGTCATCAGCCGCAGCACCTCCTCCTCGCGCTCGGTCAGCGCCGCCCGCTCCAGTGCCGCCCGGGCCGCGGGATTCCCGTCGCCGTCCCCGTACTCGGCGGCCAACTGCCGTACGGAAGCCGGGAACAGCAGCGACTCGCCCTCGGCGACCAGCCGCACGGCGTGCACGATCTCGGCCGGCCGGGCCCGCTTCAGCAGAAACCCGTCGGCACCCGCGCGCAGCGCCTCGTACACGTACTCGTCGTTCTCGAACGTCGTGATCACGAGGATCTTCGGCGGCCCGTCGACGGTCCGCAGCACCGCGCGGGTGGCCTCGATGCCGTCCATCAGCGGCATCCGGACATCCATCGCGACGACATCGGGCCGCAGCCGCCGCACCAGCGGAATGACCGCGGCACCGTCCGCCGCCTCCCCGACGACCTCGATGTCGGACTGCGCCTCCAGGACGGCACGCAGACCGGCCCGTACGAGGGGTTCGTCGTCGACGAGCAGAACGGTGACCGGCATCCGGCCAGCGTAGATCAGCGCAGCGGCAGCTCGACGTGCACCTGCCAGTCGCCCTCGTCCGGGCCGGTCCTCGCCCGGCCGCCGAGCAGCGCGGCCCGCTCCCTGATGCCCCGCAGCCCGCTGCCCCGCATCCCCCCGGCCGGGCCGGGCCCCGGTATCTCCGCCGTCAGCGGATTGCGCACCTCCAGCCACAGCGCCCGCTCCTCGACGGCGACGCGGACGCGGACCGGCACCGAGCCCGCGTGCCGCAGCACGTTGGTGAGGCACTCCTGGAGGATGCGGTAGCCCTCGCGGGAGACCGGGCCGGGCACCGTCTCCAGGGGACCCGTCAGCTCGGCGTCGATCTTCGCCCCGGAGATGCGGGCGGACTCCAGGAGCCGGTCCGCCTCCACCAGGGTCGGCCGGCCGCTCACGGGCCTGCGCGACTCGCGCAGCACACCGAGCACCCGCTCCAGGTCCTCCAGCGCGGCCCGGCCGGTGTCCTCGATGGCGAGCAGCGCCCGGTCGGTGAACTCCGCATCTCCCGCGGCCCGCGCGGCACCCGCCTGCACCACGGCCACCGTCAGCGCGTGACCGATCGAGTCGTGCAGCTCACGGGCGATGCGGGTGCGCTCCAGAAGCTGCTCGGTGCGCTCCTCCAGCGCGGCGACCCGCTCGGCCGCCGACGGCCCCAGGAGACGGCACGCGACGACCGTGATCAGCTTTCCGAGACCGATGAACGCTCCGTAGAAGGCGATCAGCGGCAGCGGCGCGAGCAGGGCGTACGCCCAGTGCGCGTGCGGCACCGGCAGGAACGGATTGTCGTCCGGTACGTAACCGGTCGAGATCCGGATCAGATCCACCGTGATCAGCGGGAGCCAGACGCTGACTCCCGACGCCACCCAGCCGAGCACCATGCGCGCCTGCAGCCACAGCACGGTCCGCAGGCGGTCCCGCCAGGTGGCGGACGGCGCGACCGAGATGGCCGAGATCGCCGGGCCCTGGCCGTCCCGCATCAGCATGAGCTGCGCCTGCACACCCTCGCCGCGCCGCACGGCCGGGATCAGCCCCAGCAGGGGCAGCACCAGCGCGGGCATCCACGGAGTCGCGGGGTGAATGAAGATCCACACGCTGCTGACCAGCATGGGAACCCACAGGTGGAGGAAGCGGGTGTAGGTCGTCCAACGGGTCAGCGGGCGCAGCAGGCGGGCCATGGCGTCATCGTGCCAGTCGGCACCGACAACGGGCCTCCCCCGAGCGGGGGAGACGCCCTCCCCGGGCGGGGGAGGCCCAACACCCCTCCCGGCAGCCAGCCTTGGGGCCATGACCAGCATCGACGTCCAAGAACTCACCAAGGAGTACGGCACCACCCGCGCCGTGGACCGGCTGACCTTCCGTGTCGAGCCGGGCCGGGTCACCGGATTCCTCGGCCCCAACGGCGCGGGCAAGTCCACCACCATGCGGCTCGTGCTCGGCCTCGACCGGCCCACGTCCGGCACCGCCACGGTCGGCGGGCAGGCGTACGCGACGCTGGAGGAGCCGTTGCGCCACGTCGGCGCCCTCCTCGAAGCACAGGCCGCGCACGGTTCACGGACCGCGCGGGACCATCTGCGGGCGCTCGCCGCGAGCAACCGGCTGCCCGAGACCCGCGTGGACGAGGTCCTGGCGGAGGCCGGCCTCGCCTCGGTCGCCCGGCGCCGCGTCAAGACGTACTCCCTGGGCATGCGGCAGCGCCTGGGCATCGCCGCGGCCCTGCTGGGCGACCCGCCGGTGGTCCTGCTCGACGAGCCCTCCAACGGGCTCGACCCCGAAGGCATCATCTGGATCAGGGAGTTGCTGCGTCGGCTCGCCCGCGAGGGCCGCACCGTGCTCGTCTCCAGCCACCTGATGCACGAGACCGCGTCGTTCGCCGACCACCTCGTCGTGCTGGGCCGCGGCCGGCTGCTCGCCGACATGCCGATGCGCGCGTTCGTCCAGGCACGCGTGGACCCCCGGGTACGGATCCGCACCACGGACGGCGCCGCCCTTCGTGACCTGCTCGCCCGGCACGGGTACGAGGCCGAGCGCACCGAAGGAGAAGGCGAAGGAGACACCGCAGGAGGGGGCGGCGGCGAACGGTGGATCGTGCACCACGCGCGCGTGGACGACATCGGCCGCCTCGCCTCGGGCGCGGGCCTGCCCCTCCTCGAACTGGCTGCGGAGGAAGGCACGCTGGAACAGGCCTACCTCGATCTGACCGCCGCGAAGGCCGAGTTCACCGCCCGCCCCGCCACCCCGTCCCCGACTCAGCCGCAGGAGGCCTGACTGTGTCGTTCGCACCCGCACTCCACTCGGAGTGGCTCAAGATCCGCACCCTGCGGTCGCTCGTCGTGGGGCTCGCCGCCGTCGTCCTCGCCACCGCGGCCTTCTCCGCGCTGGCCGGGGCCGACAGCTCCGGGGACACGGATGGGGACTTCGACCCGCTGTTCACGGCGTTCTTCGGCGTCAACTTCGGGCAGATCGCGGCGATCACGTTCGGCGCGCAGGCCGTGTCGTCCGAGTTCCAGGGCGGCGCCCTGCGGGTCTCGCTGACCGCCGTGCCCCACCGCGGACGGTGGTTCGCGGCGAAGATGACGGCCGTCGGCATCCCCGCGCTGGCCGTCGGTCTCCTCACCGGATGCGTGGCCCTCGCCGTGGGCAGAACACTCCTCGGTGACCGCGCCGACGGGTTGAGCTGGGGCGAAGGACTGCGCGCGGTCGTGGGCTGCGGGATCTACCTGGCCCTGATGGCGCTGTTCGCGGCCGGCCTGACCGCGTTGCTGCGCAGCGGCGTCACCACGCTGAGTATCCTCATTCCCTTCCTCCTGCTGGTCTCCTTCGTGGTCGGCGACATGTCGGGGAACGCCGCCGACCTTCTGCCCGACCGGGCGGGACAGGTGGTCCTGCACGAGAACTGGAACGGAATGCTCGGGCCGTGGGCCGGCCTCGCGGTGACGGCGGCGTGGACGTCGGCCGCGCTTCTGGCCGGATGGTGGGGTGTTCGGCGCCGGGACGCGTGAGTCCGGACCCTCGCGTGAGTCCGGACCGCCGTTGTCGCCTGACGGGCCGCCACATGTCAGTGCTGACCGCTTTACTGGACTTCATGACCACTGAGCGACACCTCGCCACGATCGACGAGCTGTGCGTCCGCGACTTCCCCGCGGCGCACGGCTGGTCGGAGGTCGGCGCGGGGGGACCCGGCTACCACCTGGTGGTACTGGAGACGACGCGCGGTTTCGGGACGGGCGACCGGTCCGGGCGAAAGGAGCTCGCGGACCAGTTCACCGCCTACAGAGAGGGCGTCTCGCAGCGGCTGGGGGAGCGGTGGGGTTCGGCGCGGCCGGTGAGTCTGGCGGGTGTCTTTCTGCGGTCCGAGGATCCGGAGGAGCGGATACCCAAGCCGTGGGCGTACCTCAGTGCCTATGTGGGGTGGGTGGACCTGTGGGAGGCCGACGGCACGGGTCGGTGGGTGGCCGTGGGGGTCGCCGAGCCGGTGGAAGGTTCGGAGTTCCAGCTCCTTGCCCTCGTCACGGAGTTGCCTCCGCCCTGACTGGACCTGCCCGGACCCGTCCCGCGTGCCGGCTGCGCCGGGAGCGTGGTGCGCCGGGAGTGTGGTGATTCGCCTGCGGGCCGGTGGGGGCCGGTCGCGCAGTTCCCCGCGCCCCTTACGGGGCCCGGTCCGCTGCCGCCTTGCGCAGGCGGGCGTACTCCTCCGCCATCGTCTGTGCCGTCCAGTGGGCGTTCAGGCCGCTCGGGTTGGGCAGGGCCCATACGCGCGTGTCGCCGAACGTCCGCTCCTGCGGGCCGATCACGGCCTTGCGGTCGTCGAAGGCCGCCCGGTAGGCGGTGACGCCCACCACCGCGAGCCACCGTGGCCGCAGCCGTTCGACCTTGGCGGCGAGCAGCCGCCCGCCCTCCCGGTACTCGGCCGCGCTCAGCTCGTCGGCCCGGGCACTCGCCCGCGCCACCACATTGGTGATGCCGAGCCCGTACGACAGCAACTCGTCCTGCTCCGAGGGCTTCAGCTGCCGCGGGGTGAAGCCGGACAGATGCAGTACCGGCCAGAAGCGGTTGCCGGGGCGCGCGAAGTGGTGGCCCGTCGCGGCCGTCATCAGCCCGGGATTGATACCGCAGAACAGCACCTGGAGACCGTCCGCGACGACGTCCGGCACGAGCCGGTCGCGGGCGGCCTCCAGTTCGGCGGCGGTGAACCGCGTCAGAGGATCGCCCCCGGCGTGTAGCCCGCGGCCTCCGGGTGCTGCTTCAGGATCTCCTCGACACGGGCGACGACCGCGGCCACCTGGTCGGCGGCGGCGCCCGTGAAGGACAGCTTGTCGGCCATCAGCGCGTCGAGCTGGGCGCGGTCGAGCGGGATGCGCTCGTCCGCGGCGAGCTTGTCCAGCAGCTCGTTGCGCTCGGTGCCCTGCTCGCGCATGGCGAGGGCGGCGGCGACGGCGTTCTCCTTGATGGCCTCGTGCGCGACCTCACGGCCGACACCCGCGCGCACCGCGCCCATGAGGACCTTCGTCGTCGCGAGGAACGGCAGGTAGCGGTCCAGCTCGCGCGCGACGACGGCCGGGAACGCGCCGAACTCGTCGAGGACGGTGAGGAACGTCTCCAGCAGACCGTCCAGCGCGAAGAACGCGTCCGGCAGCGCGACCCGGCGCACCACCGAGCAGGACACGTCGCCCTCGTTCCACTGGTCGCCCGCCAGCTCGCCCGTCATCGAGGCGTAGCCGCGCAGGATCACCATCAGGCCGTTGACGCGCTCGCAGGAGCGGGTGTTCATCTTGTGCGGCATCGCCGAGGAACCGACCTGGCCCGGCTTGAAGCCCTCGGTCACCAGCTCGTGCCCGGCCATCAGCCGGATCGTCTTGGCGGTCGACGAGGGGGCCGCGGCGATCTGCACCAGGGCGGTCACCACCTCGTAGTCCAGCGAGCGCGGGTAGACCTGGCCCACCGAGGTGAACGCCTGCGAGAAGCCGAGGTGCCCGGCGATCCGCTGCTCCAGGTCGGCGAGCTTCGCCGCGTCCCCGCCCAGCAGGTCGAGCATGTCCTGCGCCGTGCCCACCGGGCCCTTGATGCCGCGCAGCGGGTAACGGGCGAGCAGTTCCTCGACCCGGCCGTGCGCGACGAGCAGTTCGTCGGCGGCGGTCGCGAAACGCTTGCCGAGGGTCGTCGCCTGCGCGGCCACGTTGTGCGAGCGGCCCGCCATGACCAGCTCGCCGTACTCGCCCGCGAGCCGGCCCAGGCGCGCCAGGACGGCCACCGTGCGGTCGCGCACCAGCTCAAGGGAGAGCCGGATCTGCAGCTGCTCGACGTTCTCCGTGAGGTCGCGGGACGTCATGCCCTTGTGGACGTGCTCGTGCCCGGCGAGGTCGTTGAACTCCTCGATCCGCGCCTTCACGTCGTGCCGCGTGACCTTCTCGCGCTCGGCGATCGAGGCCAGGTCGACCTGGTCGAGGACCCGCTCGTAGTCGGCGAGCGCGGCGTCGGGCACCTCGATCCCGAGGTCCTTCTGGGCCCGCAGCACGGCGAGCCACAGCTGGCGCTCCAGCCGCACCTTCTGCTCGGGGGACCACAGGGTGGCGAGCTCGGCCGAGGCATAGCGGCCGGCGAGGACGTTCGGGATACGGGGCTTTGCGGGCGCAGTCACGTAAACGGATTCTACTGGCGGTTCCTGCAGGCCGGCGCCATGGCCCCGTTCGTCGGAACCTACGAAGGCCCGGAAGGCCTGCGAGACCCGGGGCGGCGTCCGAGACCCGGGCGGCGTCCGAGACTCGGCCGGTGGCGGTCGCCTACTCCACCGACCCCTTGTACTCCTCGTACGGCAGCAGTTCCGGACGCTTGGGCGCGCGGCCGTCGCCGGACGAACGGCCGGTCAGCCGGCGGCCGATCCACGGCAGGAGGTACTGACGGGCGAAGCGCGCGTCGGCGGCCCTGCGGGCGACCCAGCCGGGCGGGACCGAGGGCGGCATCGGGGTACCCCACTCGGCGTCCTCCGCCGCGTGCCCGAGCGCCTGCCACACCGCTTCGGCGACCCGGCGGTGCCCCTCGCCCGTCAGATGCAGCCGGTCCACGTCCCACATGCGCGGGTCGCCCAGGGACTGCGCTCCGTAGAGGTCGACCACGAGCGCGCCGTGGCGGGACGCGAGCTCGTCGATGCAGACGAACAGCTCCTCCATACGGGGGCGGAACCGCTCCATGACCGGGCCCTGGCGGCCGGGGCTGCGCATCAGGACGAGCTGCTTGCAGGCCGGGGCCAGCCGCTCCACGGCCTCCTCCAGGAGCCCGCGCACGCGCACCATGTCGACCTTGGGCCGCAGGGTGTCGTTGAGACCGCCGACCAGTGTGATCACGTCGGGCTGCATCGCCACCGCGGCGTCCACCTGCTCGGCGACGATCTGTCCGATGAGCTTGCCGCGCACCGCGAGGTTGGCGTAACGGAAACCGGGCGTCTGCGCGGCCATCCGGGCCGCGAGGAGATCCGCCCAGCCCCGGTACGTACCGTCGGGAAGGCGGTCCGACATGCCCTCGGTGAAGGAGTCGCCGACCGCGACAAGGCTGGTGAAGGTGGCATTCGTCTGCATGGCGGAAGAAATGATAGCGCGTGCACATACCCACCGGTCTGCCGCACGCCACGACCCCGCCGCCCGCGCCACCGCCGGGACACCGGCACCGGCACCGGTCCCCGCACCCGCACCCGCACCCGTACCTGCACCCGCCAGCGCCGCGTTCACGCCGACTGGCCGAACAGCTCCCTCAGTACGTCCTCCATCGTCACCATCCCGGCCAGCCGCCCGTCCTCGCCGAGGACCGCCGCCAGATGCGTACGGCCGCGCCGCATCGCCGTCAGCACGTCGTCGAGCGGCGTGTTCTCCCGGACCCGGGCGATGGTGCGCATGTCCCGCACCTGGAACGGCAGGTCGCGCGGCATCGCGTCCAGCGCGTCCTTGACGTGCAGGTAGCCCACGATGCGCAGTCCGTCGTCCACGACGGGGAAGCGGGAGAACCCGGACTCGGCGGACAGGGCCTCCAACTGCTCGGGAGTGACGCCCACGCGCGCGTAGACCACGCTTTCCCGCGGCAGCACCACGTCCCGCACCGGCCGCCGCCCCAGTTCCAGGGCGTCGTGCAGCCGCTCCTGGGCGCGGTCGTCGATGAGTCCCGCCTCGCTGGAGTCCTTCACCAGGCGGGCCAGCTCCGTGTCGGAGAAGGTCGCGGACACCTCGTCCCGGATCTCGACGCGCAGCAGCTTCAGCAGCCAGTTGGCGAACGCGTTCACCGTGAAGATCACCGGCCGCAGCGCCCGGGACAGACCGACCAGCGGCGGCCCGAGGAGCAGGGCCGTGCGCACCGGTTCGGCCAGCGCGATGTTCTTCGGCACCATCTCGCCGAGCAGCATGTGCAGATACGTGGCCGCGGTGAGCGCGATCACGAACGAGATCGCGTGCCCCGTGCCGGTCGAGAGCCCCATCGCGTGGAAGACCGGCTCCAGCAGATGCGCGATGGCGGGCTCGGCGACCACGCCAAGGACCAGCGTGCACAGCGTGATGCCGAGCTGCGCGGCGGCCATCAGCGCGGACACGTGCTCAAGCCCCCAGATCACCCCGCGCGCCCGTCGGTCCCCGGCCTCCGCGTACGGTTCGATCTGGCTGCGGCGTACGGAGATCAGCGCGAACTCGGCCGCCACGAAGAAGGCGTTCACGACCAGGGTGGCCAGTCCGATCAGCAGTTGTACGGCTGTCATCGTCCCCGCCCTCCTTCGGCTCCGGCCTCTTGGGCTCCGGCCTCTCCCGGCCCGGATTTCCGGGGTCCGGTTCCTTCGGCGCGGGTGTCACCGCCGTCCGGCGCGTGCATCAGCACCCGCGCGGCCCGCCGCCCCGTCGCGTCCACGACGTCCAGCCGCCATCCGGCGACCTCGACGGTGTCCCCCTCGACGGGGATGCGCCCCAGTTCCGTCGCCATGAGGCCCGCGAGCGTCTCGTACGGTCCGTCGGGCGCGCGCAGTCCGACGCGGGCGAGCCGGTCGGTGCGTACGGACCCGTCGGCCGAGTACAGGGTGCGGCCCTCGTCGTCCGTGCCGGCCGGGGCCAGGTCGGGCGTCTCGTGCGGGTCGTGCTCGTCGCGCACCTCGCCGACGACCTCCTCGACGATGTCCTCCAGGGTGGCGACCCCGGCGGTGCCGCCGTACTCGTCGATGACGACGGCCATCGTGCGCCGGCCGGACAGCCGGTCGAGGAGCCGTTCGACGGTGAGCGTCTCCGGTACGAGCAGGGGCTCGCGCATCACCTGCGACACGGCCGTACGGGCCCTGCGGTCGGCGGGCACCCTGATGACGTCCTTGATGTGCGCGACCCCGACCACCGAGTCGAGGGTGCCGCGGTGGACGGGGAAGCGCGAGAGACCGGTCGCCCGGGTCGCGTTCGCCACGTCCTCGCAGGTCGCCTGGACGTCCAGGGAGACGACCTGGACCCGCGGTGTCATGACGTTCTCCGCGGTGAGGTCGGCGAGGTTCAGCGTGCGGACGAACAGTTCGGCGGTGTCCGCCTCCAGGGCGCCCAGTTTCGCGGAGTGCCGGGCCAGGGCGACCAGTTCCTGCGGTCCGCGCGCGGAGGCCAGCTCCTCGGCGGGCTCGACACCGAAGCGGCGTACGACCCGGTTGGCGGTGTTGTTGAGGTGGGAGATGAACGGCCGGAACACCGCGCTGAACCAGCGCTGCGGGGTCGCCACCCGTTTCGCCACGGCGAGCGGCGAGGAGATCGCCCAGTTCTTGGGCACCAGCTCGCCGACGACCATCAGGAAGACCGTCGACAGGGCCGTACCGATCACCAGCGCGACCGACGAGGTCGCCGAAGCCGGCACCCCGGCGGCCTCCAGGGGGCCGGCGATCAGTTTCGCGACGGACGACTCGGCGAGCATGCCGACGACCAGGTTGGTGACGGTGATGCCGAGCTGGGCGCCGGAGAGCTGGAAGGTGAGGTTCTTGACGGCCCTGAGAGCGCCCGCCGCGCCGACCTCGCCGCGCTCGACGGCCCGTTCCAGCTGACTGCGTTCGACCGTGGTCAGGGAGAACTCGGCCGCGACGAAGGCGCCGCAGGCCAGCGAGAGCAGCACGGCCACGGCCAGCAGGAGCACTTCGGTCATCGGGTCACCTCCGTCCCATGATCGGGCAGGTGCGGAGGAAGCGCGCGATGTCGACGCGGTGGGACGCCGGGGCGCCGGATGTCGGGGGTCTCGCGCATGGGCGGACGCTCACACCTTTCCTGGGGGCGTGTCACTCGGCCAGCGGCTTGATCCAGCGCCGCCAGTGCTCTTCCGGCGCATACCCCGCGGCGCGCCAGGCATGGTGCGCGGTTTCGTTGCGGGCCAGCACCATCGCGTCGCCGCGGCGCCCGCCGAGCCGTACGAACCGTTCCTCGGCCGCGGCCAGGAGGGCCGAGCCGATGCCCTGGCGGCGCCGGGCCGGGTCCACCGCGAGCCGGTACAGATGGCACCGCCAGCCGTCGAATCCGGCGATGACCGTGCCCACCAGCTCGCCGTCCCGCTCGGCGAGGAGCAGCGCCTCGGGGTCGCGGACGACCAGCCGCTCCACGCCGTCCCGGTCGTCGCTGATGCTGGTGCCCTCGGCGGCGGTCCGCCAGAAGGCGAGGACGGCGTCGAGGTCGTCGGGCACGGCGGCCCGTATCCGAAGATCACTCATACGCCGATCCCATCACGGGCGCCGCACATGGACACCGAATTCCACCATCCGGACACATCCCGGGGCGGGGTCACCCGCCCCGGGCCGGTCACTCGTGCGCGATGGCGGCCAGCACGTTCATGCGTGACGCGCGCAGCGCCGGGAGCAGGGCCGCCACGATGCCCACGACGGCCGAGCCCACGACGACCGCGACCAGCGTGGTCCACGGGATCGCGAACGCCTTCATCCCCTGCAGGGCGAGGACCTGCTGCACGCACACGCCCCACACGAGCCCGAGCGCGAGCCCCAGGACCGCGCCGAACACGGCGATCACCACCGACTCCAGCCTGATCATCCGGCGCAGCTGCCGGCGGCCGAGCCCGATCGCGCGCAGCAGCCCGATCTCGCGGGTGCGCTCCACGACCGACAGGGCGAGGGTGTTGACCACACCGAGCACCGCGATGACGATCGCGAGCCCCAGCAGCGCGTACACGAGGTAGAGCAGCACGGCGATCTGGTCGTGGATCAGCTTCTTGTAGTCGGCCAGGTCGCGTACCTGCACCTGCGGATACGGGTCGAGCGTCTTGTCGAGGCCGGCGCGCAGGGCGCTGTCGGAGGTACCGGAGGCCGCGTTCACGTACAGCGCGGAGTCCTGGCCGCCCGGCACGAACTTCTCGACGGTGGCGAAGCCGAGGAAGAGCCCGCCCTGTGTCCCGAAGCCCTCCGCGGCGTCCTGGTCGGTCAGCGCGGCGACCTTCAGCTCGGTCTTGCGCCCGGCCTGGAACTCGACGGGGATCGTGCTGCCGATCCGCACGTCGTGGTCCTCGGCGAACGCGGCGTCCATCGCGATGTTCCCGTCCGCGAGCGCCGCGGCCGTGTCCCCTTCGGCGTAGGTGATGCGGGCGACGTCGTCGAGGTCCGGGTCGTAGCCCGCCGCGGTCGTCTCGACGCGCTTGCCGTCGGGGAGCCGGACGGCGACCGGCGCGAACCGCTGCCGTACGACGAGCCCCGCACCCTCCGTGGCCATCACCTTCTCGGTGATCTCCTGCGGGAACGGCATGAAGTTGGCGTTCTGCACGACGAAGTCGGCGCCCAGCGTCTTGTCGATCTGGTCGTCGAAGGACTTGGTCATGGACGCGCTCGCCACGGACATCCCGCCGACGAGGGCGAGACCCACCATCAGGGCGGCGGCGGTGGCGCCCGTGCGGCGCGGGTTGCGCAGCGCGTTGCGCTGGCTCATCCGGCCGACCGAACCGAACACGGCCGGGAAGAACCCGCCGAGGACCCGGATCACCGGACGCACGAGCAGCGGCCCCGCGATCACCGTCGCGATGAGGGTGAGGACGACACCGATGCCCAGCAGCGACGCGGCGGACGAGGTCTCCGTCGACGTCGCGCAGCCCACGAGGGCGGCGGCGCCCAGCGCGCCGACGATCGCGCCCACGACGGCCCGGACCCGCAACGGCCGCCCCACACCGGCGATCTCGGCGTCCGCCAGCGCGGCCATCGGCGACACCGTGGCGGCCCGGCGGGCCGGCAGATACGCCGCGACGAACGTGACGCCCACCCCGACGACATACGCCGCGACCGGCGTCCCCCACCCGATGACCATCTCGGTGGTCTTCAGGTTCATGCCGAACACGCTCATGAGCTTGATCAGGCCGTAGGCGAGTCCGATGCCGGTGGCGAGCCCGAGCGTCGAGCCCACCAGGCCCAGCAGGATCGCCTCCGTGAGCACGGACCGGCGCACCTGCCGCCGGTCGGCGCCGAGCGCGCGCAACAGGCCCAGCTCGCGCGTGCGTTGCGCGATCAGCATGGAGAAGGTGTTGACGATCAGGAAGACCCCGACCAGCACCGCGATACCGGCGAAGCCGAGCATCACGTACTTGATCACGTCGAGGAAGCCGCCGAGCTGGGACGCGGCCGACTCGGCCTGTTCGTCGGCGGTCTCCAACTCGTACCTGCCCGCGCCGACTTCGGTGGCGATACGCCGCTTGAGCTGAGCGTCGGTCACTCCCTGGTCCGCGTCCACCTGGACGCTGGTGGCGACCCCGTCCCGGCCCAGCAGCTTGTCCGCCGCGACGGCCGGGTCGAGGAAGACGAGTGCGGCGCCCGGGTTGGTGGTCTTGAAGGTCGCGATGCCGACGACCTCCACCTGGAACGACCCGGGCTGCGCGATCACGGTCAGCGGATCGCCGATGTCCACGTGCTTCTTGTCGGCGGTGTCCGCGTCGAGGAGGGCCTCGCCGGGCCCGCGCGGGGCGTGCCCCGAGGTCAGTTTCACGGGGCTGCGGTCGGTGACGTACCAGTCGGCGGCGATGGTGGGCGCGCCCGTGGTCGGGCCCACCGACTCGTTGTCCTTGTCGACGACGGTGACGTTCTCGACGGAGACGTCAGGCCGCGCGAGGGCGACCCCGTCGATCTTCGAGATGCGGTCCACGAGGGTCGTCGGAACCGTCTCGACGGCCCCGGAGGGTATCTGGGACTCCAGATCCTCCTTGGGGCTCAGGGTGACGTCGGCCGAGGTGGACGCGAAGAGCCGGTCGAAGGTCCGGCTGACCGTGTCCGAGAAGATGAGGCTGCCCGCGACGAACGCCACGGACAGGACGACGGCCAGCGCCGAGAGCAGCAGCCGGCCCTTGTGGGCGAGGAAACTCCGGAGTGTCGCCTTCAGCACGACGGCCTGCCTCAGTCCCTGTCGGGGGCGATGCCCTGGTCGGGAACGCTCTTGTGGTCGCTGGCCCGGTCGATGTCCTGGGCACTGTCCTGGTCGGTCCCCTGATCGGTCCCCTGATCGGTCCCCTGGTCGGGGACGTTCTTGCGGCCGGGCCCGGAGTCCCCCTCGGACTCCGACGACCCGCGGAGCGTGTCGAACCTCTTCATGCGCTCCAGCACCGCGTCCGCCGACGGCCGGGCCATCTCGTCCACGATCCGCCCGTCCCCGAGGAACAGGACCAGGTCGGCGTGGGCCGCCGCGCCGGGATCATGGGTGACCATGACCACGGTCTGCCCCAGCTCGTCGACGGCCTCCCGCAGGAAGCCGAGCACCTCCAGGCCGGCGCGCGAGTCGAGGTTGCCGGTCGGCTCGTCCGCGAAGATCAGCTCGGGCCGCGAGGCGAGCGCCCGGGCGCAGGCCACCCGCTGCTGCTGACCGCCGGAGAGCTGCGCGGGCCGGTGCTTGAGGCGGTCGCGCAGGCCGAGCTGGTCGATGACCTGGTTCAGCCACTTCTCGTCGGGCTTCTGGCCCGCGATGTCCATGGGCAGGGTGATGTTCTCCGCCGCGTTCAGGGTCGGGATCAGGTTGAACGACTGGAACATGAAGCCGATCCGGTCCCGCCGCAGCCGGGTCAGCTCACGGTCCTTGAGCCCGGTGATCTCGGTGTCGCCCAGCCACACCTGTCCGGCCGAGACGGAGTCGAGCCCCGCCAGGCAGTGCATCAGCGTGGATTTGCCGGATCCCGAGGGACCCATGACCGCCGTGAAGCGGCCCCGCGCGATGTCCACGTCGACCGAGTCGAGGGCGAGCACGGCCGTCTCACCCGACCCGTACGCCTTCGTCAGGCCTCGGGCGCGGGCCGCCGACTCCTCGGGGCCCGTGCGCCCGAGGACGTGCTCCGCAGCTGCTGTGGACAAGGCCGCCTCCCCGTGGTCGACTCCGGTGTCCGCGGGCGAGCCTAGTGTGATACGGGGCACACCCGGTATCCCCCCGAAGTGCCGGTTGTTCTCCGTCGCAGGTCGGTCCTCTCGGGGTCCATGTAAGGGGCACCCGTAGGGGGTGGCCGACGGCTCGGCCCCCTTGCCCTTGCTAGCGTTTCGGCGCTAGCTTCGAAGCATGGCGAAGACCCAGCTGAACGTGCGCGTGGACGAGGGCACCGCCCGGGCCGCGCGTGAACGCGCACTGGCCCGCGGGATGAGCGTCAACCGCTACATCGAGGAACTGGTCAGACAGGACACCGGGGAAGCCGGCCACACCTTCGTCGAGGCCGCCGCCGACTTCATGAAGCAGTACGAGTCCGTCTTCACCGAGGAGTTCGGTACGGACCGGGGCGCGGGCCGGGACAAGGGCCGCAGCGCCGACCGGGAAGGCCGTCGCTGAGCCCTTGAACGAACCCGACGAACCGTCCGAGCCCTTGAACGAACCACTGAACATCAGAGTCGACCTCGCCTGGCTCCTGATGGTCGCCGAGCACAAGACACCGGGGGACCCGCAGGTCGTCGACTGGGGCGCCCTGGTCGCCGCGGTCGGCCGCCACGAGGCCGAGATCTTCGGCGTCCCCGTGTACGACAGCCCGCACGCCCGCGCCGCCGCACTGCTCCAGATCCTGCTGCACGTCCCGGCGCTGGAGCGCTCCAACGCGATGTTCGCGATGGCCGTCGCGTACGCCTACCTCGTCGCGAGCGGCCTGAAGGTGGTCACCTCGCCCGAGCAGGTCCGCGACCTCGCCAGACTGGTCAAGACGGGCGAGGCCTCGGTGCAGGACATCGCGCGCGAGCTGCGCCAGTGGACTCTCTGAGCCCCGCTCGGCAACCGGGCCGGCCGTAGAGCGGCCACAGGGGATGGAGGGGCCTCAGGAGGCGGACGGGCGACGGGCGGTGCCGAGCACGCAGTACGAACTGGGCGTGCGCGGCCCCCTCTCGGGCACCAGCAGCCGCCGGTGAGGACCGAGCTCGTACCCCGCGTCCCGGATCGCGCCGACCGGGTCCCGGCCCACATGACAGCCACCGAACAGCGGTGGCCACACCGTACGGTCGAGCAGGCGCTGCCCGGCCGCCATCGCCCGGCCGCCGCCACTGCCGTGCTCGAAGAAGCGCAGCTCACCGCCCGGGCGCAGTACGCGCCGGATCTCGGCCAGGGCCCGCGGCAGATCCCGTACGCTGCACAGCACCAGGGACACCACGGCCCCGTCGAACGCCTCGCTCTTGACCGGCAGGGCCTCCGCGACCCCCGGCACCACGTCGACGGGCACCTCGGAGCGGAGCGCCGCGGTCACGGCCAACTGCCGCAGCCTGCGCTCGGGTTCGATCGCGACGACCTCCGAGACCGTGCTCGGGTAGTGGGCGAAGTTCAGTCCGTTGCCCGCACCGATCTCGATGATCCGGCCGGCGAGTCCGGCGAGCAGTTCCTCGCGGTGGACGCCGATCGTCGGCTCCGCCGCCACGCTGAGCCGGGCGTAGAAGCGGGCGAACAGCGGATGGTGCACCGGAGTCGTGGACAGCGCGCCGGTCGGGGCGGTACTGGAGCCGCGCGATCGCATGAGGCCTCCCCCTGGGGCGTGGACCTACCGCGATTGTCCCCCCGAAGAGCCTCGCTCACCCGTCCATCGCCCCGCATCGCCGCCGCGGCCCGCTCCGCGGACGTCCTGCGCCCGCCCCGCGGCCCCGGCCGGGCGGGGCCACGGGACGGGCTCGGACGTACGCGTGGGACGTCAGGCGATGAAGTCCCGCACCTGCTCGTAGACGCCGTAGTCGTTGTTCATGTCGGTGTGCGAGACGCATCCGACCTCTACATTGGTGGCGCCGCTGAGGATCGCGCTGGTGTCGGGGGTCAGGGCGTCGTCGCAGTTCGACCAGTAACTGGCGTAGGAGACACCGCCGGGTGTCTCGTCCCCCGAGTTGAGCGACGTCAGGAACGAACTGCCGGTGTACATCTCCGCGCACGACGTGTAGAGCCAGGTGCACCAACCGGCCGTCGTGGTCCCGTGGTTGACGCCCGCCGTCGAGACGAAGTCGTCCACGTACGCGGTCCCGCCGAGGTTCTTCAGGTAGTAGCGGGAGTTCAGCGCGCCCATGGAGTGGACGACGAGGTCGACCTTGGCCGCGCCCGTCCGGGTGCGCACGCTCTGGATATAGGTGGCCAGCTGCTGCGCGGTCGTGACGTTCGACTGTCCCCAGTCGTACGACCAGGCGTAGAGCTCGGCACTCGTGTAACCGTCGGCCTTGAAGTCGGCGATCCAGTCGTCCCAGCTGCTCGACGAACTGCTCAGTCCGTGCACGAAGATGACGGGGTTGTGGGTGGCCGCGTGGGCCGGGGAAGCGGGCAGGGACAGGAACATGAGCAGCGACGCGAGCGCGGCTGCGAGGACCGGGCCGGCCGTGCGAATGCGGCGGGGCATGACGCCTCCTGACGGGGGTGGGTTCGTCAGGAGTGTCCGGTGGGGTCTACGCGCGCCGCATCGGTGTAATCGCCGGTCTTTACGCGCCACTTAACGCGCCAGTAACGTGAGTGGCGTGGTGACCTCGGTGAACCCCCCGCCTCTCCCGCACCCCTCGCCACCGCCCCTGATGAACGTCCCGCAACAACCGGACAAAGCCTCGCGGCCCCCCACGCGAACGCCGTTGTCCGAGGGCGTCCGGGTCAGGGTGCTGTGCGCCGCGCACGGTGATCCGCTCGCCGCGGCGGAACTCGCGGCCGTCCTCGGCGAGCGCCAACGGGCCGGCCTCGAACCGCTTCCGGCGGACCTCGTCGGCGCGGTACCGGGCCTGCCGCGCTCCCGCCGCCCCGAAGTGCGCTCGCTCGCCCCGGCCACCCGGCGCCTGCTGCTGATCGCCGCCGCCGACCAGCACCCGTTCGCCACCCGCGCCTACCAACGGGCGGTCGCGGCGGCCCGGTTGGACACGGGTCCCCTCGACGACGCCGAGGCGGCCGGGCTCGCCCGTACGACCTCCGCCGGAGTCGTGTTCCGGGACCCCTGGACCCGTATCGCCGCCTACGAGACGGCGTCCGCCGTCGACCGGCGCGAGACCCACCGCCTGCTCGCCCGCGTCCTGCGCGGCGAGGGCGAGGCACCCCGGCGGTCCTGGCACCGGGCCGCCGCCGCACTCGGCCCCAGCCGGCGCCTCGCGGCGGAACTGCGCACCTCGGCCCACGCGGCACGCGCCGCCGGTGAACACGCCCTGGCCTGCGGACTCCTCGAACGAGCCGCCGCCCTGACCCCGGACCCGCGCGAACGCCCGCGCCTGCTGGCCCGGGCCGCCACCGACGCCTGGCGCTCCGGCGACGGCGACCGGGCCCGCCGGCTGGCCGCCCACGGAGACGTCGACGTCGACGGCCTGAGCGGAGTGCTCGCTCTACGCGCGGAGAACGCCACGGAGGCGTTCGACGCGCTGCTCACGGCGGCGGAGCGGAGCGCGGCGCGCGGCGGCGAACGAAACGGCGAGCGAAACGGCGAACTAGGGGGCGAACGAGGGGGCGAACGTGACGGGGCACGTGACGTCGGCACCGCCGCGCACCTGGTGGCACGTGCCACCGAGGCCGCCATCTACACCGGTGACCTGCGGCGCTGCCGGGAGGCCACCGCCGTCGCCGCCCGGCTCGGGATCGCCGGGCCCGGCACGCTCGGGGGACTGACCGCGGCGTTCGAGGGACGCTACGAGGACGCCCGCGACCTGCTCCGCGCCGCCGCCGCACGCTGCGGACCCGGCGGCGACCCCACCGCGCTGATCCACTCCTCCATGGCCGCGCTGCTCCTCGGCGACCACACGCGCGCCGCGTCCGCCGCCGTCCGGGCCGCCGCCTCCGCCCGCGCCCTGGGCGAGCCCGCGACCGTGCCACAGGCCATGGAGTTCCGGGCCTACGCCGAATTCTGGACGGGCCGCCCGCGCTCCGCAGGGGCCGCCACGCTGGAGGCCCTGCGGCAGGCGTACGCCACCGGGCAGGACAACGGCGCCTGCCACCTCCAGGCCGCCCTCGCCATGTTCGCGGCCGTCACCGGGGACGAGGAACTCTGCCGGGCACGCGCCGAAATGGCCCGCGCGCACGCCCTGGAACACGGCCTCGGGCTGCCCGCCGCACTGGCCCTGTGGGCGCTCGCCTTCCTCGACCTCAGCACGGGCCGTTACGCGGCAGCCGCGTCCCGGCTGCGCGCGCTCGCCGGATTCGGGCCGGGCCACGGACACCGGGCCGTCCGGCATCTCGCCACCCCGCACTACGTGGAAGCCGCCGTCCGCACCGGCGACACCCGGGTCGCGCGGAGCGCCCACGCCGACTACGACCGCTGGGCCCGGCTCGTACGCAGCGCGGACGACCTCGCGCTGAGCGCCCGCTGCCGGGCCCTGCTGGCGACCGGCCACGAGGCCGCCGAGCACTACCGGACGGCCCTCGACCTGCACGCGGGCGGCACCCGTGACTTCGAACGCGCCCGTACGGAGCTGTTGTTCGGCGGGGCGCTGCGGCGGCTGCGGCGGCGGACGGAGGCGCGGGACCGGCTGCACAGTGCGCTGGAGGCCTTCGAACACTTCGGGGCGCCGCACTGTGCGGCGGAGGCGCGGGCGGAGTTGCGGGCGCTGGGGGCGTCCGTGCGGCCCTCGGCCGTTGCGCCCGGCACGAGCGGTCTGCTGACCGCGCAGCAGCTCACGGTGGCGCGGATGGCTGCGGAGGGGGCGACGAATCGGGAGATCGCGGCTCGGCTGCTGCTCAGTCCGCGGACGATCGACCATCATCTGCGCGGGGTGTTCAACCGCCTGGGCATACGATCCCGGATCGAACTGGTGCGACTCCTGACACCGGAGCAGTGACCTCGCCTGCGCCCCGGTGGGGGCCGTCCGCGCAGTTCCCCGCGCCCCTGAAGAACCGCGTTCGTCTGCGGGACGGTGGGGGTTGCTCGCGCAGTTCCCCGCGCCCCTCGGGGAGGGGCTGCGCCCCGTCCCACCCAGGGGCGCGGGGAACGGCGCAGTCTTTTGTCTTTGGTCTTTAGGGGCGCGGGGAACTGCGCAGTCTTTTAGGGGC
>NZ_JBHWZP010000072.1:0-33978 GCF_042728395.1 Streptomyces sp. NPDC060205 | reverse complement strand
GTACGACGTCACGCAGATGTCTGCGCAGCGCCGGATACCCGTCGAAGCCGAGGGCGACCGCGAAGCGGGTCACCGACGGCTGGCTCACCCCGGCCAGCTGGGCGAGCTCCACGCTCGACAGGAACGGCGCGGCGGCCGTCCGGCGGACCAGACAGTGGGCGATCCGCCGTTGGGTGGGCGTCAGCCGGCGTCCCTCGAAGAGCTGGTGCAGCCGCGCGGCCGCCCCCGCCCCGGAGGACGTACCGCCGCCGGTGCCCGTGCCCGTGCCCGCTCCCGCCGTGTCGCTCACCCCTGTGCCCGTCCGGGTCAGCCCGCGAGACCGGCCGACGACAGCCACTCCTTCGCGACGTCCGCCGAGTCCTCCTTGTCGTTGCTGATCTTCTTCATCATGTCCAGCAGGTCCTCGGTGGTGAGCTTGGCCGAGATGGCGTTGAGCGCCGACCTGGCCTTGTCGTTCACCGCGGACTTGTAGACGAGGGGCGTGACGTTCTGCGAGGAGAACAGGTTCTTCGGGTCCTCCAGGACGACCAGCTTGTCCTCGACGATGGCGGGGTCGGTCGTGTACAGGTTGGCGGCCTGCACCTTGTCGTCCTTCAGCAGCTTCAGCAGGGTGCTCTGGGCGCCCGCGTCCAGCGGCTGGAACTTGCCGAACTCGACGCCGTAGACGGACTTCAGGCCGACGCCGCCCTGGGTGCGGGTCTTGAACTCGGAACCGGCGCCGATGGTCAGGTCCTTCGCGACCGGCTTGAGGTCGGCCAGGGTCTTCAGCTTGTACTTGGCGGCGGTCTCGGCGGTGACCGTGACCGAGTCCTTGTCCTCGGCCGCGGCGGAGTCGAGTATCTCGACCGACTTCGGGAGCTTCTCCTTCAGCTCGGTGTTGATCTCCTCCGTGCCGGTGGCGGTGCTCTTCTTGTCGACCGCCGTGGACAGCAGGGCGCCGTTGTACTCGGGGAAGACGGTGATGCCTCCCTTGACGACCTGGTCGTAGTAGACCTCGCGGGCGCCGATGTCGAACTTGCGGGTCACCTTCAGGCCCTTGTCCTCCAGGGCCTGCGCGTAGATCTCGGCGAGCAGCTGGTTCTCGGGGAAGTTGGCCGAGCCGACGACGATGGCCTTGCCGCCTCCGCTGTCGCCGCTGCTGCCTGTCAGCGGATTGTCGTCGCTGTCGTCACTGCCTCCGCAGGCGGTGAGGGTCAGGGAGAGCGCGGCGACGAGGCTGAAGGCTGCGGTGCGGTACGTGGCTTTCATGGGTGTTCCCTTTCTCAGGTACGGCTCGGGTCTTTGGTGGTGCTCGGGTGCGGCCTGCGCGCGGTTCCGGTGCGCGAGAGGCCGGTGGTTCCGGTGGGTCATGACTTGGCCACCGCGGGCCGCAGCCCGGGCGAGACGACGGCGCGCCGCAGCGCGGTGAAGACGGCCTGGACGACGAGGGCCAGGGCCACGACGACGGCGGAGCCGCCGATGACCAGTTGGTAGTCGTTGCGGGAGAGCCCGTCGACGATGTAGCGGCCCAGACCGCCGAGACCGGGGTACGCGGCCACGGTCGCCGTGGCCACCACCTGGATGGCGGCGACGCGCAGGCCGAGCAGGATCAGCGGCAGCGCCATCGGCACCTCCACCTTCAGCAGGACCTCCCAGCCGGTCATGCCCATCCCCTTCGCGGCGTCCCGGGCGTCGGGGTCGACACCGCGGACCCCCTCGAAGGTGTTGATGAGGATCGGCGGGACGGCCAGTGCCACCAGGGCGACCAGCACCGGAGCGGTGCTGAGTCCGGCGAGGGTCACCACGAGGACGACCAGGCCGAAGGTGGGGATGGCGCGTGCGAGGTTGGCGACGGTGGCGACGGCGAACGCGCCGCGGCCGGTGTGACCGACGAGGAGGCCGAACGCCAGGCCGATCAGCGTCGCGAAGAGCAGGGACAGACCGCTGTAGGTCAGGTGCTCCGCGAGCCGGTGCGGGATGCCGTCGTCGCCGTGCCACTGCGCGGACGACGTCAGCCACTCGCCGACGAGCTGGATCTGGTTCAGGAGATCGTTCACGCCTTCGCCCCCTTGCCGCGGGCCCACGGTGTGAGCAGCCGCTGCGCCAGGACGAGCAGTGCGTCGGTGACGAGGGCCAGCAGCATGATCAGTACGGTCGCGGTGATGATCGGGGTCGGGAAGTCGAGCTGGAGGCCCCGGGTGATGTAGTAGCCGAGGCCGCCCTGGCCGATCAGCTGTCCCACGGCGACGAGGCTGATGGAGGAGACCGCGGCGACCCGTACACCGGCGACGACGACGGGCACGGCGATCGGCAGTTCCACCTGCACGACCCGGCGGACGGTGCTGAAGCCCATCGCGGTGGCCGCCTGCCGTACCGGATCGGGCACCGAGGCCAGGCCGTCCACGACGTTGGGGATGAGCACCGACAGCGTGTACAGGGTCAGCGGGATCATGACCGTGCGTTCGGTGAGCCCCGTGTAGCGGACGAAGATCATGAACAGGGCCAGCGACGGGATGGAGTACAGGACGTTGGCCGCGGTCAGGGTGGGCGGGTAGACCCACCGGTAGCGGTGGCAGAGCATGCCGAGCGGCACGGAGATGATCAGTCCGAACAGCACCGGCAGGAGACCCAGCCGCAGATGGACCCCGGTGTAGTGGGCCAGCTCACCGACATGGTCGCCGATCCAGACCCACCGTATGAGCGGCTCCCCGTCCCTCATCGCCCGTCACCGCCCGCGCTGTCGGGAGCGTCCGTGCCGCCGGCGCTGTCGGCGTTCTCCTTGACGACGGAAGCGGTGCCGTCGGTGACCGCCTCACCGTCTGCGGTCGTTCCGGGCACCTTGCCCAGGCCCGGCCTCTCGGCCTCGTCGGCCGGGGCAGCCGCCTTGGCCAGGGCCGCCGATTCAGCCGGTGCGGCCGGTGCGGCCGAGGCGGCTGTCGCCGATGCGTCGGTCGGGGTGGCTGCCCCGGCCGACGTGTCGGCGCGCGCCGAAGCCCCCGCTATCGCCGCGGACAACTCGTACGCGTCCGCGACCCCCGCGACCGCGCCGTCCGCGTCCACTCCCACCGCGAGGCGGGAGGGGGACAGGAGGGCCGCGTCGAGGGCGGCCCGTGCCGAGTCGCCGGCCAGGGCGAACGTGTGGCCGAGCGGGGCGAGCGACGCGTCCGCCAGCGTGCCGCCGGGCGGAAGGTCGGCGACCGCGGCCCAGCCGAGCGGGCGCCGGGCGGCGTCGACGGCGAGCACCCAGGGCTCGCCCAGGGTGCGGGCGTCGGCGACGGGAGCGGTCACCGGCAGCACCGGGCCCTCGCGCAGCGGCAGCCCGGAGGCCTGGACGAAGGAGAGCCGGCGGATACCACGGTCCTGCCCGACGAAGTCCGCCACGAAGTCGTCGGCGGGGTGCGCGAGCAGCCGCTCCGGGGTGTCGAACTGCGCGAGCTTGCCGCCCGTACGGAACACCGCGATGTGGTCGCCCAGCTTGATGGCCTCGTCGATGTCGTGGGTGACGAAGACGATCGTCTTGTGCAGCTCCTTCTGCAGCCGCAGGAACTCCGCCTGCAGTTCGCCGCGCACGATGGGGTCGACCGCGCTGAACGGCTCGTCCATGAGCAGGACGGGCGGATCCGCGCCCAGCGCCCTGGCCACCCCGACGCGCTGCTGCTGCCCGCCGGAGAGCTGGTACGGGTAGCGCTTGGCCATCGTGGCCGGCAGCCCCACCAGTTCCAGCAGCTCGGCCGCGCGCGAGCGGGCCTTCTTCTTGCCCCAGCCGAGCAGCAGCGGCACGGTCGCGACGTTGTCCAGGATGGTCCGGTGCGGGAAGAGCCCGGCGTGCTGGATCACGTAACCGATGCCCCTGCGCAGTTCGGGGGCGGCCACCTCCCTGATGTCCTGGCCGCGCAGGCTGACCGTGCCCGCCGACGGCTCCACCATGCGGTTGACCATGCGCAGCGTCGTGGTCTTGCCGCAGCCCGAGGGGCCGACCAGGACCGTGAGGCCGCCCTCGGCCAGCTCCAGGGACAGTGCGTCCACGGCTGTGGTGCCGTTGGGATAGTTTTTGCTCACCGCGTCGAATCTGATCAAAGCTGCCCCTTACCCGACTGCATATCGTCATGCAGAGTTGTTCGTGACTGAATTTCAGTCAATCCCCTTTTGTGAACGGGGCGTTACGTTCGTCCGAAGAAAGTGAGAGGACGCCCGGAATGACCGCTCTTGACCCCGTTTGGTTCACGTTCCTGAACGGTTCCGACATCGAACAGCTGGAACTGAGCGACACCGAAGTACTCGATGCCGTCGAACAGGGACTGCTCGCCCAGGGTCGCGGCGAGACGGTCATCGAACCACGGGTGCATCTCACGCCCGACCCCGCCTTCAACGGCCACTTCAACGTCCTGCGTGGTTATGTGGCCCCGCTGGGCATGGCCGGAGTCAAGATCGTGGGCGACTACGTCGACAATTACAAGTCGGGTCTGCCCTCCGAGATGGCCCTGCTGAACCTCTTCGACCCGCGTACGGGCATGCCGCTGGCCGTGCTGGACGCGACCGCGATCACCGAGATGCGCACCGGCGCGCTCACCGCGCTGGGCGCACGGCATCTGGCGAGAAGTGACTCCAAGGTGCTCGGTCACATCGGCGCCCGCGCCACCTCGTACTGGAACGTGCGGCTGCTCGACGCGCTCTTCGACCTCGACGAGATCCGCGTCCACTCGCGCCGCCCGGAGAGCCGCGAGGCCTTCGCGAAGCGGCTGGAGGACGACCTCGGCAAGCCCGTGATCGTCACCGACGACTGGAAGTCGTGCGTCGAGGGCGCGGACATCGTCGTGGAGGCGTCCCGGCTGGAGCGGCCCGAGCCCCTGCTGAGGACGGAGTGGATCGCGCCGGGCGCGCTCGTCGTCCCCTACGGGACGATGAGCGCGGTCGAGCTCTCGCTCACCGACATCATGGACAAGGTCGTCGTCGACGACTGGGGCCAGTGCCGGTCCGGGCCCTTCGGTGCTCTGCGCGCGCACGTCGAGTCGGGCCGGCTCAGCGAGGCGACCCTGCACGGCGAACTGTGCGAGATCGTGGCGGGCGACAAGCCCGGCCGGGAGCGGTCCGACGAGACGATCCTGTTCTGGCACCGCGGTCTGTCCCTGTCCGACATCGCCCTGGGCGCGGCCGTGCTCGCGAAGGCCGGGGAGCGCGGACTCGGACAGAAGCTGCGGTTCTCATGACGGGCCCCTACCCCACGGAATCCGAAGCAGTGATCGAACCGGCGATCGAATCGGGGAGCGAACCGGGCAGCGAATCGGCGAGCGAACCGGGGACCGAAGAGGTGATCGTCGACGGCCGCTCCCTGTCCTGCGCGGACGTGGCCGCCGTCGCCCTGCGCGGTGCCCGGGTCGTCCTCGCGGACGAGGTGCTCCCCCGGCTGGCGCGCGAGCGCGCGGTGGTGGACGACGTGGTCGACCGCCAGGTGCCGACCTACGGACTGACGACGGGACTCGGCAGCCGTTCGTCGTACGCCCTGCCGCGCGACGAACTCGCGCGGTTCAGCGTGCGTACGGTACGCGGCCGGGCCAACGCGGTCGGGGACCCGCTGCCCGCCTCCGTCGTACGCGCCGCCCTGATCGCCCGCGTCAACGGCCTGGCGGGCGGCGGCAGCGGAATCAGCCCGCGGATCCTGCCGCTGCTCGTCGACCTGCTCAACTCCCGCGTCCACCCGCTGGTCCCCGAGGTGGGGTCGATCGGTGCCTCGGACCTGTGCCAGATGGCCCACGTCGGTCTCGTCGTCATCGGCGAGGGCCGCGCCGAGCTCTCCGGGGAGGTGCTCGACGGCGCGGCGGCCCTGCGCCGGGCCGGGCTGACCCCCGCGGAACTGGGCCCCAAGGACGGGCACGTGCTGTGCAGCGCGAGCCCGCTGGCCGCCGGCCACGGCGCTCTCGTCCTCCACGAGGCGGCCACCCTCCTGACCCTGGCCCAGGCGGTCACGGCACTCACCTTCGAGGGCTTCCGGGCGAACACCAGCCCCCTGGACGCCCGGGTCCTGGGTCTGCGCCCGGCCCCCGGCCAGTCCCGGGCGGCGGGGCAGCTGCTCGCACTCCTCGCAGGCGGCGACCTCACCGATCCGCAGCACGCCCGCCGGGTCCAGGACCCCATCAGCCTGCGCTGCGCCGCCCAGGTGCACGGAGCGCTGCACTCCGCGCTCGACCTCGCCGGCGCGGCGCTGGATCCCGAGCTGAACGGCTGCGGCGACAACCCGGTGGTCCTGCCCGCCACCGACGGCGTACCCGGCGAGATCCTCTCCTCCGGCAACTTCCACACCCCGGCCCTCGCCCTGGCCTTCGACACCCTCGCGCTGGCCCTGGCCCAGACTGCGGCGGTCTCCGCCGAGCGCATGCGGCGGCTGCTCCACCCCGGGCTCAGCGGGCTGCCCGCGAACCTCTCGCCGCACGGTCCGGAGCGTTCGGGCTTCGCGCCGCTGGCGAAGACGGCGCAGGCGCTGGTCGCGGAGATCCGTCTCCTGTCGGCGCCGGTGAGCACCGACCCCCGGCACGGCGCGGACGGTGTCGAGGACGACTCGACCAACGCCTCGCTCGGGGCGCGGCGGCTGTCGACCATGCTCGTCCGGCTGCGGCAGCTGCTCGCCGTGGAGGCCGTGGCCGCCGCGCAGGCGGTGGACCTGGCCGCGCCCGCCACGCTCGGACGGGGCCCCGCCCTTCTCCACCGGGCGATCCGCGAGCTGGTCCCGGCCCTGGACGAGGACCGGCCCTGCGGGGTGGACGTGGACCGGGTGAACGATGACATCCTGGGGTCCGACGAGGTGCGAAACGCCTTGCGGGCCCTGACGGAAGAAGCCTCGTGACCAACGTCGACGTACACCAGCATCTGTGGACCGCCTCGTTCGTGGCGGCTCTGCGGGCGCGCACGGAGCCGCCGTTCCTGGACGGCTGGACGCTGCACACGGCCGGCGAGCCGCCCTACGAGGTCTCCCCCGCCGACCACGACATCGCCGGGCGGACCGAACGGGCGGTCGCGGACGGCCTCGGCAGGGCGCTGATCTCCCTCTCCTCCCCGCTGGGCGTGGAGTGGCTGCCCTGCGCGGAGGCGCGCCCCCTGCTCGACGCGTACCACCAGGACGCGGCGGAACTGCCCCGCCCGTTCGGCGCGTGGGCCGCCGCGGGGGTCCGCGACATCGACGCGCGGACGACGGCCGCCTACCTGGACCTGGGTTTCGCGGGCCTCCAACTCCCGGCGAACGCCCTGTCCGACGCGGCGGGTTACGAGCGCTGCGCCCCGCTGCTCGACCTGCTGACGGCCCGGAACCTCCCCCTGTTCATCCACCCGGGCCCGGCGGCCGACATCGATCCGCGGCCGGGGTGGTGGCCGGCGATGGTGCCGTACGTCCAGCAGATGCACGCGGCCTGGTTCGCGTTCCGGGCGTTCGGCAGACCGCGTCATCCAGGGCTGCGGGTGTGCTTCGCGCTGCTGGCCGGCCTGGCACCCCTGCACGGCGAACGCTTCGTGGCCCGCGCCGGGCCGGAGGGCCACCGGGAGACCGACCCGGACGTCTTCGTGGAAACCTCGTCGTACGGCCCACGCGCGGTGGAGTCCATGGTCCGCACCCTGGGCACGTCCACGATCGTCCAGGGCACGGACCGCCCCTACGCGGACCCCCCACAAACCCCGGGCTACGGCCTGGGCGGCGCGGCGGCCTACGCGTTCCGCATAACAAACCCACGCCGCCTGCTCACCGGCGAGGGCGGCGGCGCGGGCTGAGATCAGGACCCGGGGCCGGCCACCCATCCATCCATCCGGGCAGCCGTCCTGTCCTCAGCCCTTACGCTCGAACCGGCTGGGAAAGGGGAAGTAGGACTCAAGGAAATCTGACATTCTCTGCGCGATCTCCTCCTGCCGGTCCTCGGGGGTGTTCACGTCGTTGAGGCAGAAGAAGTCGAACCGGCGTTCCTCCGCCAGGGAGGTCATCTTGTCGAAGGCGTCCTCGGACGCCACGTCGATGTACCGCAACTTGAACTTGCCCGGCACGGCCCTGCCGGTCAGGTAGGCCTGGTGATGGTGCAGGGAGGCCCCCATGGCGATGTCGGTCACCGCCCGGAAGCGGGACGCGCTGGTCTGCTGGACCTCGGCAGGGAAGCGGCTCTCTATCTCCTCCATCACCTCGCGCATCTGCGGGTGAGGGGTGTGCATGAACTTGTGCACGGAGAATCGTCCATGAGCCTCCATCAGGAGCCGTCGCACGTTCTTGCCTGCGGAGTTGGGCGCAGGCTCATCGGGGTGAGGGAGGCCGAGGCCGAGTTGGGCCGGGGAGAAGGGAATCTTGGCCACGCCGTTGCCGTGGAAGAAGTGACCCGGCGCGATGGGACGGCCCACGAAAACGTCGTCGTTGAAGTAGAGGTACCGCTGCGAAAGCCCCGGGATGCGGTGCAACTGGGTGCCGATCGCATGTGAGTTGAACACGGGAAGGACCTGGGGGTCCGCGAAGATCTCCTTGTGGTGGATCACCTTGATGCCCGCGGCCTCCTGGTCGAGCCAGTCCGGCGTCTGCCCGTCGGTGACGAGGTAGACGGTACGGACGAACCCGGCGTACATGTCCAGGGAACGCAGGGAGTAACGCAGCTCGTCGCGGCTCGTGTACCGGGACGCCCCGGTCTCACGAGCGTGGATCGGGGCGGTGCCGCCGGACCGGAAGTGCTCCCGGCGTCCGGCGAGTTCGGGGTCGGATCCGTCCACCCAGGTGTAGACCACATCGATCGGGAAGTCGACCTCGTCGATCCGAGGACGGACGAAGTCGGCGAACGTCGGGTGCTCGCGTCCGGCGATGACCCGCACCGCGGTGGCGGATCCCTCCGGCAGTACATCGGACACCGCGTTGAGCCGCGGCGCCACCAGTGCCTTCTCGACGACGCTCACGGGCGGCTGCGAGCGCAGCTCGGCGAACCGGGGCGTACCGACCACCTGGGCACCGTCGCGCCAGAACTCGACGTCACAGCCGAACTCCAGACTCCCCAACAGCTGCCCGTCCGGGCCCAGCAGCAGCTCCCCGAACCGAATGGTGTCAGCGCGTTTGACGGCGGCGGGGAGCGCCCCGTCCGCGTACAGACCCGCTTCGCGCGGCAGGAGCTCCTTGGTGGGGAGCGCCGCGTACAGGGCTCCGGAGTCGTAGATCTCCCGCAGTGCCCTGAGTAACGGCTTGCGAGCCTCCAGCCGGATCCCCAGGACGTGCCGCAGCGGAGAGCGTCCGGGCACGACGAAGTACTCGATCTCGGCATGCGTCAGCGCGGCGACCACGAGTTCGAGATTGTGGTCGGCGGCACCGGCCGCGGTGAAGGAGGTCATGGTGCGGCCGAACCAGCTGCGGCCCGCCACCTCGATCTCCCTGATGGCCGGATCGCCGGCCAGCAGCGTGCGACGCCGGGCGGCGACACGCTCCACTCGCCTGCGCTCCGCGGCCTCGGTCTCCGCACGCAGGCGTTCCTCGACCCGCCGGGCCTGCACCGACGGCAGAACGATCTTTGCTCCGACGCGCCTGAGTCTGTGGTTCATGGGGCATTCCTCAACTGCTCCGAAGAGCCACGGGGTGATCAGAGGGTGCGTGTCCGGATCCAGTCCAGGATCCGGTCGACGGTGGGCTGATCGTCGAGCAGGGCTCCACCGTGGGCATCGCCCGGTACGACGGTGGTGGAGATGTCGGTGTCAGGCATGCCCTTCGCCTCCTCGGCGGCTTCGAGATCCAGGGAGTGTGCGGCCGGGACGAAGTCCAGCTCCGAGTGGACGAGGTACATGGGGGCGTCGTCGGGGCCCGATGCGCGGTTCTTGGCGACCATGTCCTTCCAGGTGTCCCAACAGCTCGCGTGCAGGGACGTGTCGACGTCGGCCGGGTCCGGGAAGCAGCGCGCGAGCAGGGTGGCGTTGTCGCGGACCTTGCGCTCCTTGTCGCTGCTGAGGTCGCTGTTGCCGTCGTTCCAGGCCCGGTACGGAGAAGCCACGGGGGACAGGCCGACCACTCCGCGGACCCGGTCGCCCCCGGCCCCGTAGGTCGCGACCGCCGTGGCGAGGTGCCCGCCGGCCGACGATCCGAGGATCACCACGCGGTCGGGATCGAGATCGAACTCGGCGGCGTTCGCCTTGATCCAGGTAATCGCCGAGATCGCGTCGGAGCGCTGAGCGGGCCAGGGCGCGTCGAAGTTCAGCCGGTAGTCCACGTCGAACGTGGCGTAACCGGCGTCGGCGAAGGTCCGTGACCAGGTGGTCCATCCGGAGTCCTGGTACCAGTACCCCCCGTGCAGGACGACGATCGCAGGCTGCGGCGTGGTGCTCGCGTTCCAGTGCGCGATGAGCTTCTGCCGGACGTGCGAACCGTAGGAGTGGGTGCTCTCCTGGCGGGCGGCTGCGTGGGTCTCGGGAACCTGAAGGGTCAGCGAGCCGAGTACGAGCGCGATGCAGCAAATCAAGATTCTCAGCGCACAGCGCATGCAGCAGGGTCCTCGTGTTGGCAGGGGCAAATGTGAAGGCGCACCGTACCGGGGGGAAACCGTGCACTTCGGACGACTCGTTCGTCCGACGGCGAATCATATGACGAATGGTCAACTGCGAGTCAAGCAGCGGGTGAACTGTGCCCCGTTTTCTTCCCGGAGGTCTCCGAGATCATGGATGGGACGCATCGAATTATTTGCCGGATTTGCCGTAACAAAAATTTGCACTAAACGGACAGTCCCTTGACGTACTCACCACTGTTACCCCTCACTGAGAGCTTCTTGTGGTTTACATGTGGTGAACGATGCAGAGAATGTGAGTACGTCGTGCGTGTACGAAGAAGGCGTCTCGGGTGGGCCGTGGTGGCCGCCCTGGTCGCTTCGGTGGGGGGCGCGACTGCCGGCGTGCCATCGGCGGCGGCTGCGGCCTGCGTTGCCGGGACGGAATCGGACTTCAATGGCGACGGGGTGAAGGACACCGCCGTGGCCGATCCCAACGCGACGGTGTCCGGGCAGTCCCGGGCCGGCCTGGTGCGCGTCGTGCTCGGTGGGGGGAAGGGCGTCTCTGAGATATCCCAGGCGACGGCCGGTATGAACGCGGCCCCCGAGATCGGCGACGAGTTCGGCCGTTCGCTCGCGACCTACGACGCGGACGCGGACGGGTGCACGGACCTCGTCATCGGTGCCCCGTACGAGGACGTGTCGAAGGACGGCGTCGAACTGGCCGATGCGGGAGCCGTCTACGTCGTGCACGGCACGGCCGGCGGCATCGGCGCGGGCTCGGTGATCGACAGCTACAGTCAAGCCGGATTCGACCCGGCCACGGCCAACGAAGAGTACGACTGGTTCGGATTCGCTCTCTCCGCGGGTAAGACCTCGTCCGGTAAACCGTTCCTTGCCATCGGGGTCCCTGGTGAGAACGTGGGCAGTGTCGCCGACGCGGGGATCGTCCACTACGCCCAAGCCGCCACCCGCATGCGCGTACATCAGGACAGCACCGGTGTTCCGGGCATCGCCGAAGCACACGACCGGTTCGGGTACTCCCTGAGTTCCACGTCCGGTTACCTGGGTGTCGGCGCCCCGGGCGAAGCCATCGGGGACGAGACGTTCGCGGGCGGGGTCACCGTCTTCAGCCATGCCGTCACCGACAACGTTCCCACCGCCCTGGCAGGGCTCGACCAGGCTGGTGCGAGCGAGGGACTCACCGGCGTGGCCGAGGCCGGCGACGGTTTCGGTACATCGATCTCCCTTGCCCCCTACCGGCCTGCCGGCAGTACCTCCAACACGGACGCGTTGCTGGCCATCGGCGTGCCCAACGAGGACATCGGCACCGTCGCCGACGCGGGCAGCGCCACCGTGCTGCACCTCACCCCCACCGGGGCGTACACCGAGATCAGCGCCATCGACCGAAACGTGACCGATGTCGAGGGCGACCCGATCGCCGGCGACTTCCTGGGCCAGCGCGTGGTTCTGACGAACACCAGCCCCACCGTCGTCGGAACGGCGACCACCATGAGGCTAGCCGCAGCCGCTCCCGGCGAGGACGCCGGTTCCGTCCGTGAGGCCGGTGCGATCCACACCTTCCCCGCGCTCGGAGCTCCCGGCCTCAGCGACAAGATCATCGCTCGCGGTACCGGTCTTCCCGGAACCGCCGCGGCGCGGGACTTCACGGGAATGGGCTTGGCCACGACCGCGACGGATCTCTACGTCGGCGCGCCCTACGCCAAGACCTCCGCCGAGGTGAAGGGCGCGGTGTACGTCGTGCCGTGGAAGAACCTCGTCTCCGGTGCCACCGATCCGGTCAAGACCCTCAAACCCGGCACCGACGGCTTCCCGGACAGCGGAATCTCCTTCGGTGCGGTGATCAAGTGAGGACCCGCGTCGCAGGCCGAACCGCAGTGGTGACCGGCACGCTGTGCGCGGTTCTCCTCTCCACGCTCACGGGCCTGCCGGCCACTCTCGACAACGGCACGTCGGATGCGGCTGCCGCCGAACCGGTCCCCCGGGGCATGCGCACCGAGCAGGCTGCCCAGAAGGCAGCAGTCGCGGCCGGCGAATCCGTGGAGGTCACAAGTCTGCGCGGTGAGCGAACGGAGACGTTCGCCAACCCGGACGGCACCTTCACCGCCAAGGAATACGTCCAGCCCGTACGTACCCGTAAGGGCTCTGAGTGGGTCGACATCGACACGACCTTGGTCAAGCAGCCCGACGGCAGGTACTCACCCGCGGCCGCCGTGACCGGAATCTCCTTCTCCGGGGGTGGTGACACCACCTTCGCGGCCATCGGGCAGACGGGCCGCAATCTCTCCATCGGTTGGGCGGACACATTGCCGGAGCCCGTGGTCGAGGGCTCCACCGCCACCTACCGCGATGTCCTCGACGGTGTCGATCTGCGAGTGAGCGCACAGGCCGAGGGGTTCTCGCACCTGCTCGTGGTCAAGGACGCCGAAGCGGCGGCCAACCCCGAACTGCGGGAGATCGCGCTGCCACTGGACTCCCGGGGCGTGGAAGTCACCGCTGACGAACACGGTGGTCTCAGCGCCGTGGACAGCGGAGCGGGTGGCGAGGTCTTCGAAGCGCCCGCCCCGATGATGTGGGATTCGGGCACGAGCACTCAGCAGCCCGCACTCCTGACCCGGAAGTCCACCGACGACTCCGACCGGGCTTCGTCCTCCGCCGGCAACGCCGCCGAGAATTCCGACCACCCCACACCGCCCGACGGCGCCCGGGTGTCGGACGTCGACGTGGCCGTGCAGTCCGATGCCCTGCTCCTCACGCCGGACCCCGCCCTGCTGACGGGCAAGGACACCGAGTATCCGGTCTTCATCGATCCGGTGGTGAAGACCGCCAACCGCACCAGCTGGACCATGGTGTCCTCGTACTACCCCTCCAGCGAGTTCTGGAAGTTCGGCGACCACGAAGGCGTCGGCCGGTGCCCTGCCGACGTCTCCTATCTGTGCGCCAGTACCAGCGACATGAAGCGTCAGTTCTTCGGCATTCCCACCGGGACCTTCGAGGGCAAGCACATCCTCGAAGCCGAGTTCGCCGTCACCATGGTGCACACCTACAGCACGTCGCCACGTTCGGTGGAACTGGGGCGGGTGAACAGCTCCGGTGGCAGCGCCATCAACTCCGGTACGAACTGGAACAACCAGCCGGCACTCAAGGAGGCCATCACCTCCCAGTCGCCCACCAACCCGGCCGGCTCCTGCACGTCGACCAACCAGAACGTGCGCTTCGACGTCAGGAGCACGATCCAGAAGGCGGCCGACAGCGGATGGGACACCACGACCTTCCGGCTGAAGTCCGGTGACGACGGCGACTTCTCCTACTGGAAGCGCTTCTGCGGCAACGCCCACCTGGAGGTCAAGTACAACCGGCCGCCCTACCAGCCGCTGATGTCACACCTGAGCATGTCCAGCGGCGGCTCCTGCGAGTACGGCGCCGCGGAAGACCACTACGCCGACGAGGTGCCCACACTCTCCGCGACCATCCGTGACCCCGACCACGGCGACACCGGAGGGAACACGGAGAAGCTCTCGGCGAAGTTCAAGGTCTACTGGACGGACGGCACCACGGTGAAGACGAACTACGCCGTGGTCGGCCCCAAGAACACCCACAACTACGAGGGCAACGAGCAACTCGGGGCCGCCAAGTTCACGTACAAGGTGGGCACCGAGATCGACGGGGACGGCTTCTCGCCCTTCACCATCCCGCCGAACAAGGTCATCGCCTGGGAGGTCCAGGGATATGACGGATCCCAGTGGGGGCCCTGGAGCAGCGCAGGTGACAGTGCCACCCGCTGCGAGTTCATCTACGACGCGACG
This sequence comes from Streptomyces sp. NPDC060205, assembly GCF_042728395.1. NCBI lineage: Bacteria > Bacillati > Actinomycetota > Actinomycetes > Kitasatosporales > Streptomycetaceae > Streptomyces > Streptomyces sp. NPDC060205. The sequence continues at coordinate 19,706 of NZ_JBHWZP010000072.1, read as the reverse complement.
AAGCCCAAGCCACCGGTCGTGACGTCGACCGCCTATCCGGCGGACGACGTCTGGCACGACGGCGTCGGCGACTACGGTGACTTCGTCCTCGACTCGCCCTCCGCGGACGTGACGAAGTACAAGTACCGCTTCACGGGGCAGAGCGGCTGGTCGACGGCGACGCCCGCGACCACCGGTGGACCGGTGACCCTTTCGTTCATGCCCGACCGCGAGGGTCCCTTCACCCTTGAGGCCATGGCAGTGGACGGTGCGGGCAACAGCCAGGAGACAGCTCGCGGACACGCCTTCCTGGTCAACCAGGGCCGCGCCCCCAAGGCGGCATGGGCCCTCGGGGACCCCGCCGGTTCCACCCGGGCCGTGGGTTCCGCCGGAGCACCCGCGGCCGACGCCGGCTCCGGAGTGACGTTCGGTACGCCACTGCCCGGACGCAGCAACGAGTTCGGTGTCACGCTCGACGGCTCCGAGAACGGTTATCTCGACGCCGGTCAGAAGGCTGTCGACACCGATCGGTCCTTCTCCGTCTCCGCCTGGGTCTCCATGCCGGAGCTGCCCGACACCTCGATGGCCGTGGTCAGCCAGGACGGCACGGCGGAACCCGGTTTCGCCCTGGGCTACGACGGCGGAACCAAGATGTGGTCCTTCCGCACCCCGGTCAGCGAGTTGGAGACCATGGGCTCGTGGAAGGTGATGGGCGTCGCCGCCAAGAAGAACGCGCCCGTCCACCTCATCGGCGTGTACGACGACGTGCGCGGCGAGCTCAAGATGTACGTCAACGGCTACCTCGTCAAGGAGGACATCCAGCCGCGTCGAACCCGGTGGAATGCGACGGGGGCCCTGCAGATCGGACGTTCGCTGTCTCTGGACGGCTACATCCACCACTTCAAGGGCACCATCGCCGACGTCGAGGTGTACGACCGGGTCATCACCGAGAAGGAGGGCCGCTTCGTCGGCAGCACCCCGCCCCAGCAACTCGGTTACTGGCCTTTGGAGGAAGCGGCCGCCGGCGTCTCGCCCGAGGCCGAGAACCGCACCGGCCTCACCCTCGCCGGAAGCGCCGGCATCTACCAGGCGGACGACAGCGGCTGCGACATCGACGTGGACCCCGATTGCCAGCCGGTGGCAGAACCGATGTGGGGCGACGGCCACCTCGTGCTGGACGGCACCTCCGCCTACGCCTTCCGACCCAAGGGCCTGCTGCCCGCTGAGGACAGTTTCACCCTGTCCACCCGCGCCCGGCTCTCCTCGTCCACCCCGGCACGCGACCAGACCGTCCTCTCGCTTCCGGGCACCAACGCGACAGCTGTAGTGGTGCGTTACTCGCAGAGCGCGAATCGCTGGCAACTGGTGACCACAGCCAGTGACGGGAGTGCGGCCGCCGTCAGCACGGCGACCGCTCTCGCCGCTCCACCGTCGACCGACACGGACGGGGACCATCTGGCCCTCGTCCACGACGCCACCTTCGGCGACGTTCTCCTTTACGTGAACGGCCAATACGCCGCTCAGGTCCCCTGGCGCAACACGTGGGACTTCTCCACGACCGGGCTCCAGGCCGGACGCAAGCTCACCGGCACGACAGGCGGCGAGTACTTCTCCGGCACGCTCGACGAGATCCGCGCCTACCGCGGAGCGCTGGACGCCACCACCGTGCAGACGATCGCCGGTCTGACCTCGGGATGCAGCCTCGTCGGTTCTGTCGGTACCCAACCGTCCGACTGCACAGTCTGACCGCCGCTCACCTCGCCCCGGGTTCCGGGGGCATCTTCCACACGATGCCCCCGGGCCCTCACCCCCCTCTCTCCAGGAGCAGCAGTTGTCCACGCCCTCCTGGTTCCGCGCGCGCATACCCGCTCGCAGAACCGCCACCAGATCACGTGTCGTCGTGGTCCTCGGTGTAGCCCTCACCGTCGGCCTCCTCCCTCAGTACGTCCCTCAGGCCCTGGCCGAGGACAAGGGGCTCACCCGCCCCGGCGTCCAGAAGGGTCTGGGCGATCCCGTCCGCGGCACGAATCTCAAAGCGAAGCCGCACGACAGCAACCCCGCGGAGAAGGCCGCTGTCACCGGCGTTCCCAAGGCGTCCTGGCCCTCGTCCAGGAGCGTCGACGTGTCCTTCGGCGCCAGGACCGTCGACGTGCGTGGCCTGCCGCTGCGCGTGGGCCCTGCCAAGAAGCCGAAGGCAAGGACCGAACGAGCCACCGCCCTCCAGGCCAAGGTCCTCGGCCGAGCCGCCACCCGGGCCGCCGGGATCGACGGAGTCGCCTTCACCGTCTCCCGCTCCGACGGGGCGAAGAACCCGGGATCGGCGCGCGTCACTCTCGACTACTCCGGATTCGCCGACGCCTACGGCGGCTCCTACGGGTCACGCCTGCGCCTGGCCGAGTACCCCGCCTGTGTCCTTACCACGCCCGAGAAGGCGGGCTGCTCCACTCCCCGGGCGCTGAAGAGTGCCAACAGCACCGCGGCGCGGACTCTCGCCGCCGACGTCACCGTGGCACCCGGACAGCAGGGACCGACGGCACGGTCCGCCGCCTCGGATGCGACCGTACTGGCGGCCACGGCGGCAGCCGGTGGCAATCAGGGCAGCTTCGGTGCCACCCCGCTCGCCCCTTCTTCGGAATGGAGTGTCTCCAACTCCTCCGGTGCCTTCAACTGGTCCTACCCCCTGCGCACCCCTCCCGCGCCCGGCGGTCTGGGACCGGCGGTCTCCCTGGGCTACAACTCCCAGTCCGTCGACGGCCAGGTGGCCACGACGAACAACCAGGGCTCCTGGATCGGACAGGGTTTCGGCTACGAGCCCGGATTCATCGAGCGCCGCTACAAGGGCTGCGCCGACGACGGGCATGCCGAGACCAACGGTGACCAGTGCTGGGCCTTCGACAACGCCACCATCCAGTTGGGCGGCGGCGCCTCCGGTGAACTCATCAAGGACGACGAGACCGGCGCCTGGCGGATCAGCAGCGACGACAACAGCAAGGTCGAGCGCCTGACCGGAGCGGCCAACGGTGACAACGACGGTGAGCACTGGCGTGTCACCACCACAGACGGCACCCAGTACTACTTCGGCCTCGACAACCTTCCCGGCTTCGCCAGCGGCAATGAGCAGACCGGGTCGACCTGGACCGTACCGGTCTACGGTGACGATTCCGGAGAGCCCTGCTACAACGCGACTTTCGCCAACGCCCACTGCCTGCAGGCGTGGCGCTGGAACCTCGACTACGTCGTCGACCCGCACGGCAACGCCATGTCGTACTTCTATGGCAAGGAGACCAACTACTACACCCAGGGTCTGAAGACCACGGAGAACGGCAAGCCGTACACCCGCGGCGGTTACCTCAAACGCGCGGACTACGGGCAGCGCGCCGGCAGTGTGTACAGCACGCCCGCAGCGGCACGCGTGGTCTTCACCACGGACGAGCGGTGCCTGGCCGCGGCGGCCGACTGCGAACCGGGCGATCTCACCGACGCCACGGCCGCGAAGTGGCCCGACGTCCCGTGGGACCGGAACTGCAAGGTCGACACCAAGTGCGCGGGGCAGAACTCCCCGACCTTCTGGACCCGCAAGAAGCTGAGCAAGATCACCACTCAGATCCGCTACGGCACCGGGTACGCCGACGTGGACACCTGGGACCTGGGGCACCTGTTCACCGACAACGGCGATGGATCCAAGTCGCTGTGGCTCAACACCATCAAGCACACCGGTCACGCGGGTTCCGGCACCGCCGAGATGCCCTCCGTGGAACTGCTGGGCGAGCAGCTGCCCAACCGGGTCGACAAGCCCGGCGACAACATCCAGGCGATGAACCGCTTCCGGCTGTCCGCGGTCGACAACGACACCGGTGGCCAGCTCGATGTCGTCTACCGCGACACCGAGTGCGCGGCCGGCTCCCTTCCCGCCGCCGACGCTTCGACCAAGGCCTGCTACCCCGTCAAGTGGAACCCGCCGGGCGAGACCGATCCCATCACCGACTGGTTCCACAAGTACCTCGTCGACAAAGTCGTGCAGACCGATCTCACCGGCGGCGCGCCCGACATGGTCAACCAGTACACCTACCTGGGTGACGCCGGCTGGAAGATGCAGAAGGCCGACGGCATATCGGACGACGAGTACCGCACCAGGAGCGACTGGCGCGGCTACGGGAAAGTCCGCGTGACCAACTCCGACGGCTCGGTGAGCGCCTCGGACACACGCACCGAGCACACCTACCTGCGCGGCCTGGGCGGCACGGTCACCGACTCCGTCGGAGCCGAGCACACCGACGCGGAAGAGATGTCCGGCCACGAACTGGAAACGGCCACCTACAACGGCGCCTACACGGCCGACAAGCTGATCAGCAAGACGGTCAACAGCGCCTGGACCAAGGTCACCGCCACTCGGGTCAAGTCCTGGGGCACCACCAAGGCCTACTACGTCCGGCCGGCCACGACGAAGTCCTACACCGCACAGGGCAACGACTGGATCGAGACGTCGACCACGACGCGCTACGACTCCGCGACCGGCCGGCCCACCGAGACCGACGACTACGGCAGGACCGGCGTCTCCGCCGACAACACCTGCACCCGCACCACGTACGCGGACAACTCCACCGCACACATCCTGTCCATGGTCGCCCGCGTGGAGAAGGTTGCCGTCGACTGCGCCGGGACCCCGGACCGCAAGACACAGGTCCTCTCCGACGACCGCACGTCCTACGACGGTCTGGCCTTCGGAGCCCCACCGGTCAAGGGCGATCCCACCAAGGTCGAGCGCCTGGTCTCGCACAACGGCACGGCGGCCACCTATCAGACCGTCACCGCGGCGACGCCCGCCGACTTCGACAAGTTCGGCCGGCCGATCAAGGTCACCGACCCCGCAGGCAACTACACCACCATCGAGTACACCGAGACGGACGGTCTGACCACCAAGAAGGTCGAGACGAACCCTCTGACGTGGACAACTACCACGGAGTACGTCCGCTCCTGGGGTGCCCCCTCCGCGCAGGTCGACATGAACGGCAAGCGCACCGACCTCGCCTACGACGCTCTCGGCCGCATGACCTCCGTCTGGCTGCCGGACCGTGCCAAGGGCGATTCCACACCTTCCATCAAGTACAGCTATCTCGTTCGCAAGACGGCCCCCGTGGCCGTTCGCACACAGAAGATCGAGAAGGACGGGCTCTCGTACGGCTCCGAGTACGCCTTGTACGACGGGTTGATGCGCCCTCGCCAGGAGCAGACCGAGGGGCCGGGCGGCGGCCGCATGGTCGCGGACACCTTCTACGACGGCGTCGGCCGCATCGTGAAGGCGAACGCCGACTACTACACCACCGGTGAGCCCACCGACACGGTCTTCAAGGCCGTGAACGGTGACACCGATGCCCAGAGCCGCACCGAATACGACGGCGCGGGCCGCAAGACGGCCGACATCTTCCAGGTCGCGGGCGAGGAGAAGTGGCGTACGACCTACGCCCACGAGGCCGACCGCGTCCACGTCGACCCGCCCGCCGGCACGCCGCCGACCACCACCATCACCGACGCCCACGGACGCACCGTCGAGGTGCGCCGCTACCAGGGTGACAAGCCGGAGCCGACGGCCACCACCGGCTTCGAGTCCATGTACTACACGTACACCCCCGCCGGCCAGGCCGACACCGTCAAGGACCAGGCCGGCAACGTCTGGTCCTACGGATACGACCAGATCGGCCGCAAGGCCTGGGCGCAGGACCCGGACACGGGCAAGACCCTGTTCGAGTACGACACGATGGACCGCCTGCTGTCCACCACGGACTCACGCAACAAGAAGATCTCGACCAAGTACGACAAGCTCGGCCGTGTCCTGTCGACCTGGGAGGGAGAGCCGGACACAGGGACCAAACTGACAGTCAACACCTACGACTCCCTCCCGGGCGCCAAGGGCCAGAGCGTCGGCAGCTACCGCTACGAGAACGGCGTCGTCCAGGCGACCTCCGTCATCGCCGAGCGCGATGAGATGTACCAACCGACGGTCAGCCGCGTCACCCTGGCCGGTTCCCAGGCCGCCGAACTCAAGGGCACCTACGAGTTCGGCACGCAGTACAATAAGGACGGCACCGTCCAGTCCATCCGGATGCCCGCCGCGGGCGGCCTCCCGGCGGAAACCCTGACCACCAGCTACGACGACCTGCAGCGGCCCACCTCGCTGACGAGTTCGCTGGGCACCTCCTATGTCAACGCGGCCCGCTACGCCCCCACGTCCCAGCTCCAGCAGCTGGAACTGAGCAACGGCGGAACGGCCAAGAAGACCTGGCTCACCTACGCCTACGAGCGCGGCACCAACCGCCTGACGAACACCGGTGTCGCCTACGAGGGCGCCGCCTCCGTCGCGGCCGACACCAACTACACGTACGACCCGGCCGGCAACATCATGTCGATCGCGGACACCCCGACCGGCAACACGGCCGACGTCCAGTGCTTCACCTACGACTGGCAGCGCCGGCTGAGCTCTGCCTGGACCACCACGAACGCCTCGAACGACGCGCTCGGCACCGGCTCCAAGGACGCCGCATGCGCCTCCGCCCCGACCGGTGCCACGATCGGCGGCGCGGCGCCCTACTGGCAGACCTTCGACTACGACCTGGCCGGCAACCGGACCAAGCAGATCCTCAAGGGCTTCGGCGGTAAGCCCGACTCCACCCGCACGTACACCTACGGTGACGGCGCCGACGGCCCCCACCAGCTCAGCACGATGACGCAGAGCACTCCTGCCCACGGCACCACGCCTGCCGTCAGCAGCCAGGACAGCTTCGACTACACCGAGGCGGGCCAGACCGACGTACGGGTGCGCGACGGCAACACCCAGGACCTCCAGTGGAGCGCCGGCGGGCAGCTCACCAAGGTGGTCGAAGGCAGCGAGACCAGCAGCTTCCTCTACGACGCGGGCGGCAGCCGGCTGGTGCGCAAGGAGCCGGGGGCAGAGACCCTCTACCTGCCGGGCATGGAGCTGAAGCTCAACACCGCCACCCGCACTCTGGAAGGGACCCGCTACTACGGGTTCGCCGGACAGACGATCGCGATCCGCACCCCCAAGGGTGTGCAGTTCCTCTCCGGTGACCACCACGGCACGATGTCGTTGGCGGTGGACGCGGCGAACGGCTCGATCACCCGCCGTCGGATGGACCCCTTCGGCACGCCGCGTGAACCCGCGGGCAAGCCGTGGGTGGACGACAAGGGCTTCCTCGGTAAACCGGTGGACGAGGCGACCGGTCTCACCCATATCGGGGCCCGCGAGTACGAACCCGAGAACGGGCGGTTCGTCTCGGCCGACCCGATGATCGACTTCTCGGACCCGCAGCAGATCAACGGCTACGCCTACGCGAACAACAACCCCGTCACGTTCTCGGACCCGACCGGGCTGATGATCTACGACGAGGTCAGCGGCCTCGGGTTCGGCAACGCGCAGGTCCTGCAGAACTACATCGACCGGGATCCCGTCCGCTACGGCCTGATGGCCCAGCGCGACACGACGGCCGTGCGCAAGTACAACGAGGCGGCTGCCAAGGCGGCCGCCGCCAAGGCCCGGGCGATCGCCACGGCCAAGGAACTCGGCAGCATCATCGCCGACGAACTCGGCATCACGGACGCCCTCGACTGTTTCACCACGGGCAGCCTCGGTTCCTGCGGCGCCACCGCTGTGAACATCGCCTCCAGCATGGTCGGCGGAGCCGTCGGAAAACTGGCGGCCAAGTACGGCCTGCCGTGGAACTGGAAGAAGGGCATCGCCCTCGGCAAGCGCGTGAGCGGCTTGGTCGGCAAGCTCTTCAGCAGTTTCAAGAACTGGATGAAGTGGGACGACAAGGCCGCGGCGTTGAAGGGTGCGGCGGACAGAGGGAAATCGGCGTTGAGCGCGCTCAACGCCAAAATCCGAAAACTTCCCTCATGCGACAACAGCTTCACACCGGACACCAGGGTGAAGATGGCCGACGGCAGATCCAAGGCCATCAAGAAAGTCCGCATCGGTGACAAGGTCCTGGCCAAGGACCCGAAGACCGGCGTGGTCGAGGCGAAGCTGGTCACGGCCGAGATCAGGGGCAAGGGCGCCAAGAAGCTCGTCAAGGTCACGATCGACATCGACGGCAAGAAGGGTACGAAGACGGCCTCCGTCACCGCGACGGACAACCATCCCTTCTGGGTTCCCCAACTCGACGAGTGGATCGACGCGACGGACCTGAAAACCGGCCAGTGGCTGGAAAGCGGTTCCGGCACCAGGATCCAGATCGCCGGCGTCAAGCGCTGGACGCAGGCAGCGGCTGTCCACAACCTGACGGTCGCGGACGCGCACACGTACTATGTGCTGGCCGGGGCCACGCCAGTTCTCGTGCACAATTCAGGTGGCGCCTGTCCGCTCTACCGAAGCGACACTCGCGGCCCGGACGAGATCTTTGAGTCGGGATTTGAGCCGAGAGGTGACAATATGGACCTCTTGGAGCATGCATCCGGATACTCAAGGGACTCTGGATATATTTCCACCACAACTTCGGAGTCTGTGGCGATCAAGCGTGGCGGAAACGTCTACGAGATTCGCGGTGTTGATGGAGTGGACGTAAACAAGGAGTTTCCTGGGAACCCATTTGCGCATGAAAGGGAGACTGCAATTCCAGGGCGGGTCGACACAAGTTGCATCGTTGCTTGCAGGCTTCGAGACGGAACTAGGGTTCTGAACCCCAACTATGGCGGGGGATGATTGTGGAAGAGCTGGCTCGGACTGCAACCAGGGCAAACGGGGAAGTGACGAACGTGTTGCTCCAGGTTTCTACACCGCCTTCGACTCTTCGGATGAGATTGCCCGATGAAGAGTTTGAGCGCATCTACGAAGAGGTTGATTTTCTGGAATGCCTCAAATCAGCCCGCCGCGACCTCGAAGACATGGGTCTGCTTCTGTGTTGCCAGGGTGCGAGATTGAATGTCTTCCCGTCAGGGATGACTAGGCAGATGACGGAAGGTCGATTGGCCTACTCGTTTCAATCCGGAAAAGCGCTCTCTGATGACGACCTCGTGGATATCTTCGCTCCAGCGGACTGCTCCGAGGTCGGAACGCTAGAAGACCAGCTAGCGGCGATGCGGAAACTGTTTCGCATGAAATGAAGTTGATTCACCTTGGGTGAATCTGATGGCCCCACCAGATAATTCCGGTGGGGCCATCAGGGCGATTTGACGGCAGCGCTGACGGCAACGTCAGCGGGCAGTTGCTGTGGTGGGCGGGTCGTCTGGGTCGTCGGCGGCGGCCGGGCCGAGGGCGTGGCCAAGGGTGTCGATGGCCTGGCGCTGGAGGCGGAGTCGGACGTGGGCGTAGACGCCGGCCGTCACGCCGATGTGGGCATGCCCCAGAAGTTCCTTGATGACGACGAGGTCGACGCCCTGTTCCAGCAGCAGGGTCGCGGTCGAGTGCCGGAGGTCGTGGAAGCGGATCGTCCGGAGCCCTGCGCCGTGGAGGAGGCGCCGGAAGCGGCGGGTGAGGTTGGTGGGGTCGAGTGGCCTGCCCTTCGGGGTGGTGAAGACGAGGCCGTTGTCCGTCCAGCCCGTTCCGGCCGCCTGGCGCTCTTCCTCCTGCCGTTCCTGGTGGATCTTGAGGGAGCTAATGCACTCGGTGGGGAGGGCGATGCGCCGCTCGGAGGCCAGGGTCTTGGTGTTCAGGATGGTCAGACCCTGGTTGCGGGTGCGTTGGAGGGAGCGGTGGATGCTGGCGGTGCCGCCGTCAAGGTCGAGGTCTTCCCAGTGGAGGCCGAGGAGTTCGCCCTTGCGGAGTCCGGTGCGCAGGGCGAGTTCGTACAGCGCGTGAAGCCGGTCGCTGCTGGCTGCGTTGAGGAACTGCCGGGCCTCGCTCGCCGTGAAGGGCTTGAAGCGCCGGGGGCGGGGCGCGGAGGTCTTGATGTTCCGGGCGACGTTGCGGGGAAGGTCGTCTTCGCGGACAGCGTGCTCCAGTGCGGACTTGAGGACCGAGTGGACGTAGGTCACGGTCAGCGGGGAGAGCCGCTTGTCGCAGCACTGGCCGATGGCGCAGCACTGCCGCCGGTTCGTGTCCCATTCCTGGGCGCAGCACTGGCAGATGGCGCGGTGCGGACGTCGCAGGCGGTAAGGCGGGCGAGCTTCTTCGCCCCGAGTCCGGGGATGAGATGGAGGCGGACGCAGGCGGCGTAGCGGGTATGGGTGTTCTCGCGGACCTGTTGGACGGCGACGCCGTTCAGCCAGTACGTCAGGTACGCGCTGACGGTGCTGTCGGCCGTCGCGACGGGCAGGCCGAGGTTACTGGCGGCGATCTTCTCGGTGAGCTTGGCGAGGGCATCCTTGCGGGTGGTGCCGTAGACGCGGGCGCGCTTGCGGGTGTTGCCCGGGGGCCACCACGTATCCAGCAGCTTCCCAGCGGCTGTCCTTGCGCTGTTAGACGGTTCCGTCGCCGTTGGCGCGAACGAGGCGGGAGGCGGGGGTGTCGCGGGGTGTAGTCATCAGGCGGCGGCTTCCTGTTCGAGGCGGGTGTCGATGAAGTCGGTGAGTGCGCGGATGGGTACGCGGCGGGCGCGGCCGAGAGTGATCGAGGCGATCTGGCCGGTGCGGAGCAGGTCGTAGACGGCGGGCGAGAAGCCGTACCTGGGCTGAACCGCCTGACGGCAGCAGCCGACGGCAACAACCCCGCACCGCCACGGACACCCACGCACTTCACCGGACCAGTAAACCGTCCTTGACCTGCGAAAAAGCAGGTCGAGGGCGCCGCATAGCACACGTACTATGTGCTGGCTGATGCAACCCCGGTCCTGGTTCATAACTGTGGAGACGCGGGCTACGCGGACGTTTACCTGGACATGGAACAGAGTCACGCATTGATCGCGGTGACGCACAACAGCAGAACCATTCACACTGAGGCGGGCTCGCAAGTGAGAGAGGACTCCATCGTTGGCCTGCGGGGCACTTCTCATTCTCGCGGCACTGACGTCATTCGAGTACCTCTGCCGAATGCAAGGCGAGCGCAGCAGGCGCAGGAATATTTCCTGGATGACAACAATCTGGGGCCACATCACCGCGACGCATATAATTGCGTGACGTTCTGTGCAAAAATCCTCAAGGCCGGGGGATATTAAATGCCGGTTTCGAGTTCGATGGAAATCGCAAGCCGGCTCCTGGAGACGAGCTTTGACCGAAGGAGGTTGTGATGGCAGGCGACTGGGATTGGCTGAGAGGTCCACAGCCGTCCAGCGAAGTGCCTGAGCAGCTGTGCACCCCGACAGCATCGCCTGGACTCAACCTCGGTGTGCAGGTGATCGGCAGTAACATCGTCGGTAATGACGTGGTCGAACTCGCCGCGCAGTATATGGCCGAACATGCCAGGCTCGAACTGTGGATTGGAAGTCACGAGCCACCGCTGGGGTTTCGTCAACAGGCTGAGCTAGGCCGGGACTCTTCTGCGGCATTGCTTGTGGCCTACGAGGCGTGGGTCACGTTTGAGACGGCCTACCAGGCGTCCGGCAACAAGGTCGACCAGGTACGCGACGAACGAGAGGAACTGAAGACAGCCCTACGCAGGGCCGTGGACGCTCTCATACGTGCCAGGATCGAATAGCTGGGAAGGACGGGCGAGTTCCTGCCTGTCAGCGCTTCGGCAATGACAGAGGGGGCCTGCGGCTCGTCTCTTCCCCTCCACGCCGATCAGCCCAGGCCGTGCTCTCACCCCGGCGGCGTAGGCGTGTCGTGCGTCCGGTACATCGCCTGGACGTCCAGTTCCAGTTGGACCGTCGGGCCGACCACCGCGATGCCTCGTGCCAGCATCGAGCGCCAGTTCAGGGTGTAGTCCTCCCGGTGCAGCTCCGCCTTGGCGAGAGCCGCGCACCGCAACTCCTCCCCGTACCCACCGTTCACCGTCCCGAGATACGTCGTGTCCAGCCCCACCGACCGGCTCACGCCGTGCATCGTCAGTGAGCCGTGCACGGTCCACTTGCTGCCGCCCCGGTACGCGAACCGTGTGCTGTGGAAGTCGATGTGCGGGAATCGTTCGACGTCCAGGAAGTCACCGGACCGCAGATGGTCGTCGCGGGTGCGGTTGCCGGTCGTGATGCTCGACGCGTCGATGCGGACGTGCAGCCGGGAGTCGGCCATGTCGTCGGCGATCTGGATGCCGCCGTCGAACCGCTCGAAGCGGCCGTGCACATGGGCCATGCCGACATGCTTGGCGATGAACCGGATCGCCGTGTGGGGCGGGTCGAAGAGCCAGGTGCCGGGCGAGGGCAGTTCCAGTCGGCGGGCGGGCTGGAGGTGGATCTGCTCGGCTGGAGCGGGGGGACCTGCCGCCACGTCGACCGTCTCACGGTGGGGGTGCAGGCCCTCGGCCGCGATCATCAGGCTGTACCGGCCCGGCGGCAGCGCCGCGAAGAAGTAGCCGTACGGGTCGGTGGTGCCGCGGGCCACGACCCGGTGCGAGTCCAGCGCGGTGACCGTCACGTCGGCCGCGCCCATCGGCTGGCCCACGGGGTCGACGACCTCGCGGCCCAGGGCGCCCGCGCCGGGCGGGAGGGGAAGCGCGACGCCCGTCGCGCCGGCACCGGAGGCCCGCTCCCGCCGTCGGCGGCGGAGCAGTGCGAGGGCCATGGTGGTCACCTTTCATCGGCTTTCGTCGGCTGCGTCGGAGCCCCGGCGAAACAGCACGCAGCTCATACCGATTCTGGACCCGGACGCGCGAAGGCGGGTGTCTCGGATTGAGACACCCGCCCTCCCGGGGCGACGGCACCACCGCCCTGGTCAGTGCGTCCTGGTCAGTGCGTCCTGGTCAGTGCGTCCGGGCCGGGGCCGTCACACGGTGACCCCGTCGATCTCGAAGGTCTGCACCGACGCGGCGGCGAACGGCACGCTCAGGCTCTTGCCGCTCAGGTAGGTGTCCGAGCGGGCGGTGTAGAGGTCGCCGCTGCCGGAGGTGAGCGTGTTCCAGCGCCGTACGAGGCCGCCCGTGCCGCCGGTGACCGCGGAGAAGCGGGACAGGTCGAAGGTGAGCGTCTGCGCCGCGCCGGTGTTGACCGCGACGACGACCAGGCGTCTCTGGGTCGCGTCGTGGGCGGCGACCGCGTAGCCGACGCCGGTGTCGATGATGGTCATCCCCGGCCGGATGTGCCGGCTGAACTGGGCCATCACGTAGTACTTGGTCTGCACGGTCGTCGGCTGCAGCGTGCTCTGGTCGTACGCGATCATCGCCCAGCCGGTGGAGGGGTCCATCACCTGCCAGTACACCCAGGCGGTCGGGTGCAGCCAGCGGAAGTCCAGGCACAGATTGCTCGCCAGGGTGAGGCCGGTGCCGTCGCTGTCCCCGGTCTCGGAGTTCCAGAGCTTCTTGCCCGCCGTGGTGACGGCATCGGTGTAGAGGAGGTCGCGGCGACCGCCCGAACCCTGGTAGCCGTGCACGTTGACCTGACCGACCAGTGCCTTCGTCGACGACCCGAAGGAGTTCCAGGTCGTACGCGCCAGGTCGTAGCTCGTCTCGTCGGACGCCGAGAGCCTGACACCGGACAGCCCGCGCGTGTCCAGCTCGCTGCGCAGGTACGGAAGGACGGCAGCCTGGACGGTGGCGTCCATGTGGCAGCCCTCCTGCGTGCCCGTGGCGGTCCACCAGCCGGACGAGGGCTCGTTGAACGGGTCGACGGATCCGAAGTTCACGCCCCAGTTATTCTTCGCGTACAGGGCGACGGCGGCCAGGTGGGAGGCATGCTGGCGGTAGTTCCAGGACTGGAGGTTGTTGCCGCCGCCGGACGCGCCGGAGGGGTTGTGGTTGAGGCACATCCACCACATGGGCGAGTTGGCGAACAGCTCGGAGACCGCCCCTCGTTGGGCCGCCTTGACCAGGGCGGCACGCTGGTTGGCGTCGGCCGTCCAGTCCCAGGCCGAGGACGTGGGGTCCTCGTTGTTCCAGTCCTGCCAGAAGCCCTCGATCTGCTTGAACGCCGGGATGTTCGGCGAGGCGACCATGCTCTGGCCGCCCACACTGTTCCAGCTGCACGCGCCCAGGTTGTAGCGGGCGATGTTCAGCCCGAGGCCGGGCAGGGTCCGGCCGCCGTACGCCACGGACTTGGTGGTGAAGAAGATGTCGGCGAAGTCGTCACGCGCGCCGAAGACGTTGGCCCACCAGGCGAGGGAGGTGCCCCAGCCCTCCCAACGCCCGTAGCTGGTGGCGGGGTTGACCGCGACGGTCGCGTCGGCCCGGGCGGTGCCTGTCGCCAGCGCACTGCCCAGCAGCGTGCCGCCCGCCGCCGCCAGCAGTGATCTGCGCTTGATCATGGGGTCTCCTGTCAGGCTCATGCCACAACCTGTTTGAAGAATGAGGCGGCCGCAAACGCTTGTCGAGACGCATGACAGCGCTTTCTCTTTCGATAGCTTGCGGAAGCCGGCGGAAGCTCGCGGGACGCCCGTGTCCCTCGGTTCAACGGGCGTCCCGGCCTCACGTGCGGGCGTATGTCACGCCAAGGACCAGGTCGCGGCCACGCCAGGTGCCTGCCCCGCGTACGCCGCCTCCAGTACGGTCAGCGCGTCCTGCGCCGTGACCGGGCGCGGGTTGGCGTACGCCTGCTGCGCGACCAGTTCGGCCGCCGCCTTCAGGTCGGGCCGCGCCAGACCGAGCCCGGCGAGGGAGCGGGGTGCACCGAGGTCTCCGGCGAGGGTCCACAGGGCGTGCGGGGCGTCGTCGGTGCCGAGGGCACGGTTCAGCGCGTGTACGGCCGCGGGGGCGGCGGGCGCGTTGAACGCGAGGGCGTACGGGAGGATCACCGTGTGCGTCTCGGCGTGCGGGAGGCCGAACGTGCCGCCCAGCACATGGCAGAGCTTGTGGTGCAGGCCCATGGTGGTCGCGCCCAGACAGGAACCGCAGAGCCAGGCGCCGTAGAGGGCGCGTCCGCGGGCCTCCGGGTCCGTCGGCTCGGCGGCGATCTCCGGGAGCGCCGAGGTCATCGCCCGTACCCCCTCCTCGGCCATCAGAGCGATCAGGGGTGAGGTGTCGGGCGCGTACAGCGCCTCGACGGCGTGCGCGACGGCGTTGACCCCGCTGGTGACGGAGAGCGGTACGGGCAGGGAGAGGGTGAGGTCCGGGTCGTACACGACGCTGCGCGGGAGGACCGACGGGTCGCGGCCGGTGCGTTTGGCGCCGTGCTCGGTGAGGCCCCAGACGGGGGTCATCTCGGAGCCGGAGTAGGTCGAGGGGACGGCGATCAGCGGGAGGCCGGTGCGCAGCGCGATCGCCTTGCCGAGGCCGATCGACGAGCCGCCGCCGACCGCGACACAGCCGTCGGCGCCACTTTCCCGCGCCACCTCGACGGCCCGGTCCGCGACCTCGGCCGGGACGTGCATACGGGCCTCGGCGTGCACGCCCGCACACAGGTCGCCCAGCGAGTCGGCGACCGCCCGCGCCGTGTCCGCGCCGCGCGCGCCGGACACCACGAGCACCCGTCGCAGCCCGAGCCGTTCGACCTCGCCGGCCGTCGCGGTCACCGAGGCGCCGGGCCTGAGGACGACCCGCATCGGCTGTGCCTCGTAGGAGAAGTTCACGCGGCCCGCTCCGGGGTCAGTACGAGGTCGAAACGGGCGTGCCTGAAGGGGTTCGGGATGCCGAACTCCCGCGCCAGGGACGGGTCGTCGGTCTCCGTGAAGTCCTGCACGAGACTGTGCTTCACCGCGAAGACGGCGTCCGAGTCCAGGTAGTCGCTGCCCGCCACGAAGATGTGCGTGGTGACCGGTGTGTGCCCCTCGGCGCCGGCGATGAAGTGGATGTGCGCCGGGCGGTAGGGGTGGCGGCCGGTGGCCCGGAGCAGGTCGCCGACCGGGCCGTCGGTCGGGATGGGGTACGGGCTCGGTACGCAGGTGCGGAAGTGGAAACGGCCTGCCGCGTCCGTGGTGAAGAGACCGCGGCCGTTGCCCGCGGGCTGGACGTCGGGCTGCTGCACGTCGTAGAAGCCGTGGGCGTCGGCCTGCCACACGTCGAGGGTGGCTCCGGGCAGCGGGGTGCCGTCCTGCGACAGCACCCGGCCGCTGACCACACACGGTTCGCCGCTGCCCACGAGGTCGATGTCCGCGCCGAGTTCGCGGACCGGGGACTCCGTCATGTGGAAGGGCCCGAGGACGGTGGACTCCGTGGCGCCCTGGCCCCGGTCGGCGTTCAGGGTCTCCACGAGCATCGACAGCCCGAGCACGTCGGACAGGAGGATGAACTCCTGCCGGGTGTCGGTGCAGGTCTGCCCGGTCGCCGTCAGGAAACCGATCGCCCGCTCCCACTCCTGCTGGGTGAGCCGGGTCTCGCGGGCGAAGTCGTGCACATGCCGGACGAGCGCGCTCAGCAGTTCGCGCAACCGCGGATCGGTGTCCGCGCCGAGGCTGCGTACGGCCTCGTCGGTGACCGTGTCCCCACCGGCATCGACACTCATGACGCCCTCCACCCTCTCGCTCCACGCTCCCGGCAATGACCAAGTATGGTCCCGCGCCGACGCCCCACGGGACCGCCGCGCCTATGGGGCAAACGCCCAGTCCGACCCCGCAAGGGGCGCGGGGAACTGCGCAACCAGCCACAACACACCCGCACAAACCCGCCGACCGACACCACCCACCCCCCAGGGGCGCGGGGAACTGCGCAACCAACCACAACACACCCGCACGGGCCCGCCGACCGACACCACCCACCCCCCAGGGGCGCGGGGAACTGCGCAACCAGCCACGACGCACCCGCACAAGCCCCCCCCCAACCGACACCACCCCTCGTTGCCCGTTCAACAACGACAGGTACCGTGGACACCGCCGTGACCACCGCAAACGACTCCCCCACCCACACACCCCTGCGCCACGCACGCGAACGGTTCCTGACCGGGCACCCCCTGCCCGACGACGTACCGACCGAGATCGCCGCCGCCTGGCGCCGCGCCCGCTTCTTCGGCGTACCGCACGACCTCACGGAACCCACCCGCCCCGCACCCCCGGCAGCGACGTCCGCCCTGCTGACCGCCGCCCGCCCGGTGCTGGAACGGCTGGCGCCCCCGCTCGCCTCCGGGCAGTCGGCCGTGGTCCTCACCGACGAGCGCCTACGGGTCCTGTGGTCGGGCGGAAACACCCCGCACGACGACAGATACCCCGACCTGTCCGAGCAGGAGGTCGGACACAACAGCGCGGCCCTCGCCCTGCGCAGCCGTAGCCGCGCCGAGGTGCACGGCCCCGAGCACTTCCTGGACCTGTGGCAGGACGTGTCCGCCGTGAGCGTTCCGGTGCTGGCGCCGGAGAACGGCCGCGTCCTGGGCACGGTGACCGTCGCGTCCGGCCTCTGCGCCGACCGCTCGCCGCACCCGGGGGCCGCACTCGCCGAGGCCACGGTGGCAGCGGTCGAGGCGGAACTCCTGACCCGGTCGCGCACGGCGGAACGCGTGCTGCTCGACGCCTACCAGCGCGCGGCTTCGCGGCCGGGCGCCGCGGTCGTCGCGCTGGACGGCCGCAACCGTCTGGTCAACGAGACGGCGGCGGGACTGCTGCCACCGTCGGCGCTGGAGGCGCTGGAGCGCAGCACCACGACGAACCGGCCGGACAGTCCGGCCGCGACGCCCAGGCCGGACGAACCACACGGACCACAAGGACCGCAGGGAACGCACGGCCCGCAGGGACCACACGGATCGCACGGCCCGCACGGATCCCTCGGTCCCGCCACCGACGCCCTGGAGCTCCCCGACGCCGCCGGCACCGCGCGTATCACGCAGGTCCGCCACGAGGGCGTCGTCATCGGCGTGGTCGCCGTCGTCGAACCGCCCGTCGGACGGCCCGCACGACCCGGCGGATCACCTCGTGTCGCATCCGCCGGGCGTTCCATCCCCTGGCGGCACGCGACGAGCCGCGCGGCGGAGCTGGTCCGCTCCCGCGAGCCCCTGCTGCTGACCGGCGAGCGGGGCACGGGAAAGGCATACCTGGCAAGGGAGTTGCTGGCAGCGCACGGCGCACCGGCCCCGCTGGTCGTGGACGCGGCGGAAGGGCCGGCCGCGGACGCACTCAACGGCTGGGCCGCCGGCGCGCTCGACGACGGGGCCAGTGCGTCGACCGCCGACGGGGCCAGGACGTCCACAGACGGCTGGGCCAGGACGTCGGCCGACAACCGAACCGTGACGCCGGCCGACAACCCAACCGCGGCGCCGGCCGCCAACCACCCCCTCCTCCTGCGCCACGCCGAGCAGCTGGCGCAAGCCGACATCGCCTCGCTCAACTCCCTCCTCGAAGCACGCCCGCACGCCCCTCTCGTGATCACCTACACGCCCGGCACGCCCCCGGGCCCCTGCCTCCAGCGGATGCTGGACGGCCTGGTCGCCCGCTCGGTGGCGCTTCCGGCCCTGCGTGAACGTCCGGGTGACATCAGGGAGTTGCTGGCGGACCTGACGCCGGGGCCCGCGCCGGGCGAGCCGCCCCTGACCTGGGCCCTGGACGCGCTGCACGCCCTGGAACGGCACACCTGGCCGGGCAATGTCACCGAACTCGCCCAGCTGGTGCGGGCATTGGCCGAACGGCGCCGGACCACCGGACCGGTACGGCGGGCCGAACTGCCGGACCCCGTCCGCGAAGGCCCCCCGGCACGGCCGCTAAGCCCGATGGAGCACGCCGAACGCGCCGCCATCCTGGAGGCGCTGCGCACCCACGGCGGCAACAAGGCGCGCGCGGCGGCGGCCCTGGGCATCGCCCGCGCCACGCTGTACCGAAAACTGCGCGCCTACCGGAGCTGAACACCACAGCCGGGCGGAACCGGAGAACACTGCCGAGTGGCCGCGAAAGGCACGGGACCCACGGGACACAAAAGGCGAATGACGCCGAGGACAGTGGGACGCCTCACCTCTGCGGCAACCGCATTGCTCCGCCCGAAAGCGGGAATTACCCTTCCCTCACGCGTTCGTACACGCTGGAACCACGGGGGAAAAATTGAAGGTTCGCCTGCTCGGGCCATTAGAACTCACGGATGGCCCCGTCACACTGCGTCTGCCCGGCGAGAAACTCCGGGCGACTGTGGCCGCACTGGCACTCTCACCCAACAGGCCGGTGTCACGCAGTGATTTGATCGACGAGTTGTGGGGCGAGGATCTTCCGCGCAATGCGGAGAACTCCCTGCACGGTCATGTCGCCCGTCTTCGCCGCATCATTGACACGCACACCGGAAAGGACAATCTGCGTGAGCTGATCCGCACATCGAGTTTCGGATACATGCTTTCTTTGCCCGAGAATGACATCGACGCCTCGCTCTTCTGCAATCTGACCCGGCAGGCGGCAACGCTCCACCGGTCCGCGCCCGGGCAGGCGATCCCGCTGCTGAACCAGGCGCTCGCCCTGTGGCGGGGCCCGGCGCTGCTGGACACCGGGCAGGGCCTGATCAGCAGGATGGCGTACACCCGGCTCACCGAGACGCGGCTGACGGCGTACGAGTACCTCTTCGACGCCGAGCTGCGTCTGGGCCGGCACCGGGAGATCATCACGGAGCTGCATCCGCTGCACGCGCGCTATCCACTGCGTGAGCGCTTCTGCGAGCAGCTCATCACCGCGCTCTACCGGTCGGGACGGCAGGCGGAGGCACTGGACGTCTACCACCGCACCCGGCGGCGGCTCGCCGACAACCTGGGCCTTGAGCCGGGGGACGCGCTGCGGGCGCAGTTCGAGAGGGTGCTGCGACGGGAACCGCTGACCGTCTGAACAACGCCCCGCACGGGGCGGTGCCGCCGCCGGGACCCACCCGG